>JANYFU010000030.1 GCA_025359665.1 Caulobacteraceae bacterium | reverse complement strand
CTAAGCGCCTTCCGCCCAGACGAAGTTACCCTTCGAGTTGTTCAACCGATGCGGCAGGATTGCCTGATATTCCGCCGACTCGTACCAGCCCTTCGCCGCCGCCATGGTCGGGAACTCCAGGACGACTTTCGCCGGATATCCAAGATCGCCTTCCACCACTTCGGTATTCCCGGCTCGGACCAGGTATTTGCCGCCATGCGCGGCGATGGTGTCCGACACGGCCGCGACGTATGGACCCATTCCCTCCATGTTGGTGATTTCAAGTTCGACCAGTGCGTAGACCGTCATTTTCCATCTCCCGTTTTCGCCGGATTGCGTAGCGAGTGCTACATAGCGAATTTCTGTAGCGTATGCTACAACAAACGTCATGACCATTCGCGACGACCGTCGGAAAGCCGCCATCGAACGCATGGCCGATCATGTTCTGTCGCAGGGCCTTGGGGCCGCGACGCTGCGGCCCCTGGCCGCCGCGGCCGGAACCAGCGACCGCATGCTGCTGTACTACTTCGCCGACAAGGACGAGTTACTCGCCGCCACGCTGGACAGGATCGCCACGAGAATGATCGCGCGGCTCGACGACGCCATCCCCGCCGAACCTCGCAAACCCTTTCCCGCGCTGCTGGAGCAGGTCTGGGCGGCGATGGCCTCTGAAAGCCTGCGGCCGTTCATGCCTCTATGGCTGGAACTGGCGTCGGGCGCGTCCCGAGGTCTTCAGCCACACCACGATGTCTCGGGCAGGATCATGGACGGCTTCCTTACCTGGGTCACCGTCCGGCTGCGGCCGGAAGACGACGGCGAGCCGGCTCAGTTGGCCCCGCTGTTCCTGGCGTCGATCGAAGGGCTCTATCTGCTCGACGCCATCGGCCGGAGCGCCCTCGCGGACTCGGCGGTCACCGAGCTGGTTTCGCTCACTCAATCCCGCTTGGACATATAGAAATTCGAGCCGGCCATCGATCCATCGGCTAGTCTTGCGCCAACCGCCGCCGGCTTGGCGCAAAAACCCAGGGAGACCAGGACATGAAGCTCGGCATCTTCGGTATCAACGGGGGCGCGCTGGCCACCAACCCGGCGCTGCTCGCCGAGGTCGCCAAGGCGGCCGAGGATCTTGGCTACGAGTCTCTGTGGGGCGGCGAACACATGTGCCTGCCTTCGCCGAGGGTGGCCCCTTCGCCGGCCGAGCCGACCGACCCGCTGCTCGATCTGATGCCCGCCCTGACCTGGGCCGGGGCCCATACTTCCAGGATTCTTCTGGGAACCGGCATCCTGTTGCTGCCCCAGCGCAACCCGGTGGCCCTGGCCAAGGAGGTCGCCAGCGTCGATGTGCTGACCGGCGGGCGGTTCCTGCTCGGCATTGGGGTCGGGTATCTGGAGCCGGAGTTCGCGGCGGTCGGCGTGCCGATGGAACATCGCGGCAAACGCGCGGACGAATATTTGGCGGCCATGCGGGCGCTGTGGGGAATGGAGGCGCCGGCCTTCCAGGGCGAGTTCGTCAATTTCAAGAACATCGACGCCTATCCCCGGACCATCCGCCCCGAAGGTCCCCCCGTCATCATGGGCGGCCACTCGCCGGCGGCGTACCGACGCGCCGTGCAGACCGCCGACGAGTGGTACGGCTTCGCGGTCGATGTGGAACGCACGAAGGCCTGCCTGGCCGGACTGGCCGAAGCCCAGGATCGCCATGGGCTCGGGCGCGCGAAAGGCCGGCTGCCGATCAGCATCACGCCCCCGATGGCGGCCACGCCACGGGTGGTGGCCGATTACGCCGCCATCGGCGTGGGCCGCCTTAACCTGCTGACGCGAGGCGCCCACGACAGAGACAGCTACCTGCGTTTCCTCGAGGCCAACGCGCCGGCGATGCTGGTGCGCTGACGGAATTCTGGCGGAGGGGCAGGTCATGGGTGTGCGGGTCGGACTTGGGCTGGCCGATTTTCCGTTCTCGGACGCCAAGGCGTTCTGGCGCTGGGTGAGGCTTTGCGAGGACGGCGGCGTCGATTCGATCTGGCAGTCCGACCGGTTGGTCGCCGCCCAGCCGTTCCTCGACTGCATGAGCGTCATGGCCGCGCTGGCCGGCGCGACGCAGCGGCTGAAGTTCGGCATGAACGTGCTGGCGTTGGGCTTCCGCGAACCGCTGCTCGTCGCCAGGGAGTGCGCGACGA
>JANYFU010000022.1 GCA_025359665.1 Caulobacteraceae bacterium | reverse complement strand
CTGCCGATGCGGCTCAAGCTGTGGCTGCGCAAGGCCTTCGGCCTGGCGCGGGATATCGAAAGCCTCGCCGCGGCGACAGTCGCCGCGCGGCGCCGCACGCTGGAACGGGCCCTCCAGGATATCCTCGACACCCCGACATCGTGCGAACTGGCCAGGGTGGTCCAGAACAAGTTCAGGCGGGCCAGGGATCAGCTTCTGACCTTCGCGCTCTGGCCCGGCCGGGTCGAAGCAACCAACAATGCTTGCGAGCGGGATCTACGACCGGCCGTCGTCCAGCGCAAAGTCACCAACGGCTATCGCGCCATGTGGGCGGCCCAGGGTGAGGCCGATATCCGAACCGTCATCGACACCGCTCGTCTCAAACACAGCGCCAACAGGTTCCAGGCCATCCTCGGAGTCGTTACCGCCTGACCTTACCCGAATAGGGGGTGGGTAATTACCGAACCAGGGTTTCGGTGCAATAGAGAAAAATCGACTGGAAATATAGGCACATGCGGAGCGCGAAACAAATTCGTATTTGAGGGTCGGTCGCCCCCCTGATATCGATGCCGGAGCAGCGAAGCGGTGGCTACCTATGGGCCGTAGTCAAGTCGCCCAGCAATAGCTCCTGACGTGTCGCCCATCATTCGCCTTGACGTTGGCTGGGCGGTCTCGATATGACTATCAATATGGTCAGGAGCTGATGCCATGGTCGCTGTCAATCTTGCTGAAGCCAAGGCGCGGCTGAGCGCCTGGGTTGCGCGGGCAGAGGCGGGGGAGACTGTGAGCATAACCCGGCGTGGAAAACCCGTAGCCCGCCTTGTCGCCGCTGAGGTGCCTCGAGAACCGATTGATATCGGAAAATTGCGTGCTCTGACCGACAAAATGAGCATGCAGACCGAGTCGGCTGGTGAGTTCATGCGCACTTTGCGCGACGACGCCCGCTATTGACGCTGTATATCGACACCTCGGTTCTGGTTTCGACCTTCACGAAGGAGGCCACCACAGAAAGGTGTCAGATTTGGCTGACGCAATGCGACCCAGATACGCTGGCGATCAGCGACTGGGTCGCGGCCGAGTTCTCGGCGGCGCTCTCGGTCAAGCTTCGGACGAGGGCGATCGACGTCGCGGAACGGGCCGAGGCCCTGTCCGCTTTCGAGACCATGGCCGCCCGAAGCGTGCGTGTTCTCGCCGTTGAGAGCACCCACTTCCGAACGGCGGCGCGCCTGGCGAACCAGTATACGCTCGGGTTGCGCGCCGGCGATGCTTTGCATGTGGCGATCGCCCTGGACTATGGGGCGAGTCTTCATACCCTCGACCGCAGATTGGCGGACGCCGCCGGAGCGCTCGGCGTCAGAGCTGAACTGCTCTGAGCCGGCGCGTTCGGCGCGATCAGTCCACTGGGTTCCAGCGGACCGCCGGCTTGGTCGAGGCGATTTGGCGAGGTCCGGTCGCTGGGCGGGCCTGGTTGCTGTGTCCGCCCGAGCCTTGGCTCGGACGCCCGCCGCCGCCGCCGCCGCGACGGCCGCGTGAGCCGCCGCCTTGACCGCCACCACCGCCGCCGCGACCCTGGACCGGGCGAGGGGCGTGGGCCTTTTCAGGCATGGTCGTCTTTTCCACGGCCGCCAAGGCGCCCAGCGCTCGGTCGTTACGGCGATCGAACGACGGGATGGTCTGGCGGGTGACCTTTTGGATGTCTTTCAGCAGGCCGCGTTCGTCGTCGGCCACCAGGCTGATCGCCGCGCCATCGGCGCCGGCCCGGGCGGTGCGCCCGATCCGGTGCACGTAGGATTCAGGCACATTCGGCAGGTCGAAATTGACCACGTGGCTGACCGCGTCGACGTCGATGCCGCGCGCGGCGATGTCGGTCGCCACCAGGGCGCGCACCGAACCGGCCTTGAACGCCGCCAGGGCCCGCTCGCGCTGGCCTTGCGACTTGTCGCCATGGATGGAGTCGGCCTTGACGCCGGCCCCATCGAGATATTTCGCCACCCGGTCGGCCCCGCGTTTGGTGCGGGTGAAGATCAGCGCGCGGTCCATCTTGGAATTCTCGAACAGCTCGGCCAGCAGCTGGCGCTTGCGGTCGGTCTCCACGAACAGGATCTGCTGGGTGATGCGGGTGACGGTGGTCGCCGCTGGCGCCACCGACGCCTGGGCGGGATTGACCAGCAGTTCGGCGGCCAGCTTGCCGATTTCACTGGGCATGGTGGCCGAGAAGAACAGGTTCTGGCGCTTCTTCGGCAGGGTGGCGACGATCCGCCGGATCGGCGGCAGGAAGCCCAGGTCGAGCATCTGGTCGGCCTCGTCGAGCACCAGAACCTCGACGCCGCCGAGGTTGGCGACCTTTTCATTGATATGGTCGATCAGCCGGCCGGGCGTGGCGACCAGGATGTCGACGCCGCCGGCCAGGGCACGGACCTGGGGTCCATATTTGACCCCGCCGAACACCACCGCCACCGACAGGCCCATGTGGCGGCCATAGGTGCGGAAGCTTTCGGCGATCTGGCTGGCCAGTTCGCGGGTGGGGCTGAGCACCAGCACCCGGCAGCCGCGCCGGGGGGCGGGCTTGGGATCGGCGGCCAGACGGTGCAGGATCGGCAGGGCGAAGGCGGCGGTCTTGCCGGTGCCGGTCTGGGCGATGCCCAGCAGGTCGCGGCCTTCGAGCACGGTTGGGATGGCCAGGGCCTGGATCGGGGTGGGCGTCGTATAGCCCTCTTCGGTCAGGGCCGTGAGCAGGGGCTTGGCGAGGCCAAGGTCTTTGAAGTGGGTCAAGGGGACGAGATCTTTCATGTGCGCATGACGAGCGCCGCGCCTTGCGCGGGGCTTCGCCAGGGGCGAGGGTTATGTTGGGAGCACCCCGCGTGGCCGGGCGATCAGCTAAAGGCTCTATGGGCGCTCAACAGGTTGGACCGCGAATAAACGCAACCCTCACGCGACTGGAGCGCCGACAACGCCCCGAATAGCGGAGCGTAACGTGCACATCGTCTTTCGCCATCGCAAAGTCAAGTCGTGACGCTGTTTTGGCGCGCCGTACCCGTTCCTGGCCCACTCCTGGCCCGCTATAGTCGGACCATGTCGAAGATAGTGCTCGTCGCCGCCTGCGCCCTGATCGATGTCGATGGCCGGGTGCTGATCGGCAAACGCCCGGCGGGCAAGAGCCTGGCCGGGCTGTGGGAATTCCCGGGCGGCAAGGTCGAGCCCGGCGAAACCCCCGAGGCCTGCCTGATCCGCGAGCTTGATGAGGAACTGGGGATCAAGGTCACCCACGCCTGCCTGGCCCCGTTTGTGTTCGCCAGCCACGCCTATGAGGCGATGCACCTGCTGATGCCACTGTATCTTTGCCGTCGATGGGAGGGTTTCGTCACCGCGCGGGAGCACGAGGCGCTAGCCTGGGTGAAGCCCAACAAGCTGGCCGACTATCCGATGCCCCCCGCCGACGCGCCGCTGGTCGCCTGGCTCCGCGACCTGCTTTAGCGGCCGGCGCGATCACCGGCTGAGCGTTCGACAACGCCGAGCGCGTCGGCCAGGCGCGCCGTCGCTGAACCCGGTCTCAGCGGCTTTTGTTGACCGTCGTGCGGCGCCCAGCCGGTCAGGGTGAGGATCTCGAAGGTGGCCGGCACGCGTCCATCGGCCTCGCCATAGTCGTTTTGATAGATCTCGCAGGCCCGGTCCAGGACGGCCCGGCTCAGGGGCGAGCGCGGCCGATCGAATAGTACGCTGGTCTCGCCCATGGCGCGTACATCAGCCAGCAACTTCAACGGGTGGTCATAGCGAACGGTGACGGTCTCGGTATCGACCACCGGCAAGGCGAAGCCGGCGCGTTGCAGCAGGGCGCCGCCGTCCGGCGCGTCGGCGAATGGCGAAACCCTGGGCCCAGCCCCGCCCGAAATCTCGGTCTCGGCGGCCAGCAGGCTGCGCCTCAGTTCCGTCAGCGTCGCGCCCCCCAGCATGGGGCCGATGAACAACCCGTCGGGCGCCAGCGCCAGGCGCATCTGGATCAGCGCGCCGACCAGATCATTGACCCAATGCAGACCTAGCGACGAAACGATCAGGTTCAGGCTTGCCGGCGCGAAGGGCAGGCGTTCCTCGTCCAGGACCACGCGCGCGCCGCCGGCATTCGCCATCATGCGGGCGCTGAGGTCGCTCTGGATCAGCAAGTCCACCTTCGCCGCCGCTGGGCTCTCCGATAGCGCCCGCCCGAATGTCCCGTCGCGGGCGCCGAGGTCCAGGGTGACGCCGAACCGGCGATTGATCCCGTCCAGCCGTTCGACAAGGTCGTCGGCCACGCGGCGTTTCAGAAAATCCGCCGCTCCAAAGCCGGGCGCGGCCCGGTCGAGCCGCCGACGGTGCAGAACGCGATCAAAAATTCGGGGCGTGGCGGACATGGTGGGATTTAACCGCTACCGCAAAACCTCGCGATATGCAAAGATTGCAAATACGACAATGATTGAGGGGTTGAGACCGTGGATTTGCGACTATCTTTGGCCGTTCGGCGGGCGGGCCTCGGTGCGCTGGATCTGCTTTTACCGCCCCGGGCGCTCGATGAGCAGGCGGCCGGCGCCCACGCCGTGCAATGGCGTGGTCTGACGCCAGGCGCCTGGTCGCGCATCGCTTTCATCGACGCGCCGTTCTGCGACGGCTGCGGCGCGCCCCTCGACTATGACCTCGGCCCCGGCGCCCGGTGCGGCGGTTGCGTGGACCGGCCCCCGGCCTTCGACAGCGCCCGGGCGGCCTGCCTGTATGACGACCATTCGCGGGACCTGATCCTGAAACTGAAACATGCCGACCGCACCGACCTGTGCGGCCTGTTCACCCGCTGGATCGCCCGTGCGGCCGCGGATCTGCTGGTCAATGTCGACGCTGTCGCGCCGGTGCCGCTTCACCGCTGGCGGCTTCTGGGGCGCCGCTACAATCAGGCCGCCGAGATCGCCCGTCCGCTCGCGCGCGGGGCCGGTGTCGCCTACTTCCCCGACGCGCTGGTCCGGCGGCGCGGAACCGCGTCCCAGGCCGGATTGGCCGGGGATGGCCGGCGGCTGAACGTGGCCGGCGCCTTCGAGGTCGCCCCGGCCTGGCGCAAGCGCGTGCGCGGACGACGGTTTCTGTTGATCGACGATGTGCTCACCACCGGCGCCACCCTGGAGGGCTGCGCCCTGGCCCTGAAGGCGGCCGGCGCGGCGCGCGTCGATGTCGCGGTGATCGCGCGGGTTAAACAATTGACGCGAGCGACCATATGACCGAGTCAGAGTCCACGCGATGATCTGTTGGAACCATCATGCCGCCCATTGAAATCTATACGCGTCCGTTCTGTGGCTTCTGCTCCAGGGCCATCGGGCTCCTTCGCCAGAAGGGCCTGGAATTCACCGAGATCGAGGCCGGGTTCGATCCGGCCAAGCGCCAGGAGATGATCGCGCGATCCTCCGGCCGCGGCACCTTTCCCCAGATCTTCGTCGGCGGCGCGCACATCGGTGGCTGCGACGAGTTGATGGCGCTTGAAGGGGCCGGCAAATTTGACGCCATGCTGAGCGCCTGATGCTGAAAGTCGGTCTCGTCCAGACCCGCACGCCGGCGACCCAATCGGCGGCGCTGGCCCATACCGCGCCCCTGATTCGCGAGGCCGCCGCCGCCGGAGCGACGCTGGTTGTGACGCCCGAGTGCAGCAACATCCTGCAGCGCGATCGCACCCGCCTGTTCGCGGCTCTGACGTCGCTTGACGATGACGCCGCCGTCGGTGGCTTCCGCGCCCTCGCCGCCGAGCTCTCGATCTGGCTGCTGATTGGCTCGGCCCTGGTCCGGCGGGACGACGGCAAGGCCGCCAACCGCTCGATCCTGGTTGGTCCCGACGGCGGGGTCACGGCCACCTACGACAAGATCCATATGTTCGATGTCGATCTGCCCACCGGCGAGCGGCACCGCGAATCCACCGCCTATGAGGCTGGCGACAAGGCGGTCACCGCCGAGGCGGCCGGCGCCATGCTCGGCCTGACGATCTGTTACGACGTGCGCTTCCCACCCCTGCACGCGGCCTTGGCCCGGGCCGGCGCCCAGGTGATGACCGTGCCGGCGGCGTTTACCCGCCCGACCGGCGAGGCGCACTGGGAAACTCTGCTTCGCGCCAGGGCCATCGAGACCGGCTCGTTCGTGCTCGCCGCCGCCCAGGGCGGGACGCACGAGGATGGCCGTTCCACCTGGGGACATTCGGTGGCCATCGGCCCATGGGGAGACATTCTGGGCAAGGCCGATCATGACGAACCGGGCGTGGTGCTGGCCGACCTCGACCTCGCCGCCGTGGCCAAGGCCCGGTCGGCCATACCCGCGCTGGAAAACGCCCGCGCGTTCACCGGTCCATGATCCGCTATGCCCTGGCCTGTGGGGGTGGCCATGAATTCGAGGGCTGGTTCAGCGCCTCCGGCGACTACGACGATCAGGCCGATCGCGGGCTGCTGAGCTGTCCGGTCTGCGACACCCGCGAGGTCCGCAAACAGATCATGGCCCCCGCGCTCTCGGGCGCCAACAAGCGCGACGTCGCCGATAATCCGGCCGCGATGCGCACCATGATGGCCGAGGCGATGAGCCGCGTGCGGGCGCATGTGGAAAGTAACTTCGACTATGTCGGCGACAAGTTCGCCACCGAGGCCCGCGCCATCCACCAAGGCAAGGCCGAGGAACGTGGCATCTACGGCGAGGCCTCCGCGACCGAGGTCAAGGCGCTGGTCGCCGACGGTGTTCCGATCGCGCCCCTGCCGCCCGAACCGCCGAAGAAGACCGAGGTTAATTGAGGCTGAGGAGCCCTGCCAGGCTGGAGCCCCCATCCCGGCCTTCGGCCGGACTTCCCCCAAAAGGGGAAGAGAAAGGTCAGAGGCACGCCTCTCCTCCCCTTTTGGGGGAGGGGGACCGCGACGCGGTGGCGGGGGCGCCCGCCACGCCAACCCCGCCAGCTAACCCGGCCGACCAATCGTCATCAGATAATTTACCCGCGTATCGCTCCCCAGCGACCAGCGGCCGGACAGCGGCTCGAACACCACGCCGAACGGGCCGTGCACCCGCAGGTCCTCCCCACTGACAAACCCCTTGATCTCCTCGGGCTTGAGGAATTTGCGCCAGTCGTGCGTGCCGCGCGGTAGCCAGCCCAGCACATATTCCGCCCCCACCTTGGCCAGGGCCAGGGAAGCCAGCGTGCGGTTGAGGGTGGCCAGGATCATCAGCCCGCCCGGTTTCAGCAACCGCGCGCAATCGCGCAGGAACGCGCCCGGGTCGGCCACATGCTCGATCACCTCCATATTGAGGATAAGGTCGAACCCAGGCTCGCCGCCCGCCAGCAGCGCCTCCGCCGTGCCGGCCCGATAGTCCACGTCCAGGCCCATCTCGTCGGCATGGGTCCGGGCGACGGAAACATTGCGCTCCGAGGCGTCCACGCCGGTGACGGCGAACCCCAGCCGGGCCATCGGCTCGCACAGCAGCCCACCGCCACAGCCGATATCCAACAGTCGGAGCCCTTCGAACGGCGCCCGCGCCCGCCCGTCGCGGTCGAAATGCGCCAGCGCCCGTTCGCGAATGAACGCCAGCCTGACCGGATTGAACCGGTGCAGCGGCGCGAACTTGCCCTTCGGATCCCACCATTCGGCGGCGATCGCCGAGAAGCGGGCGACGTCGGCCGGATCGATGCTGGAGCGCCAGGTGACTTCAATCGACATGCCGTCGTGCTGAACCACCTCCGGCTCCGGGTCAACCGATCCGGCGCGCCGCATTGCCCCGGGCCTTCGCCTTCGCTAGAAGCGCGCGCTTCGAAGGGAGTGCGGCGTGTCTCGTCTGGTGATGAAGTTTGGCGGCACGTCGGTGGCCGACCTGGAGCGTATTCGCCGCGTGGCGCGCATCGTCGCCGCCGAGGCCGGCCGCCGCCCCGTGGCCGTGGTGGTCTCGGCCATGGCCGGCAAGACCAACGAACTGGTGGCCTGGACCGACGGGGCCGGCGCGGCCCTGGGCCAGCTGCTGCCCTCCGACGATGAATACGACACCGTGGTCGCCTCGGGTGAGCAGGTCACCGCCGGGCTGCTGGCCATGGTCCTGCGCAACATCGGCGTGCCTGCGCGCTCCTGGATGGGCTGGCAGGTGCCGATCTATACCGACGACGCCCATGGCCGCGCCCGAATCGACGAGATCCCGTCAGAGAATCTGGTCGCGGCCATGGACGCCGGCGAGGTGGCGGTGATCGCCGGGTTCCAGGGCGTGACCCGCGACGGACGGCTCTCGACGCTTGGCCGGGGCGGTTCGGACACCACCGCCGTGGCGATCGCCGCCGTGG
>JANYFU010000593.1 GCA_025359665.1 Caulobacteraceae bacterium | reverse complement strand
TGAAAACCCTCCTTTCCGAACTGGAGTTTGATGCGGAGAGGTTAGGACGCTCGGGACGGGAGGTCAAATGCGGACGCGGGCGGCTGGAGTCCTAGTTCGACCGCTAGTTGTCAAAAGTTGGCGCCTGAAACGAGCTAATCCGTGAGCGCGGCCGACGGTGCGAATATCTAGAGTCCGGCTTGGTGCCAGCCTTCTTGTTCGACCCAGAACGGAAGAAAGCGCAGACTAGCCGCTCCTCCGTTAAGGGGTACCGTAGCGGTTGTTCGCGATACGGAAGGAGTTGCGCTTGATCTTGATCTACAAACGCGTGGATTTGCACGACGGATATGTCGGCGTGATGACGGCTCCTCACTCGTCGGTCACGTGGCTGATCAATCAGCCCCAGGACCGCGCGCATATTCGACTAATGGCGGGGGCGCTCGGTGTAAAGGAGCCTGAACTCGATGCGGTGCTGAAGAGCGCCGATGAGAAACATTTTGGGACCGCCTTGAAGCGACGCGAGCCGGCAATAGTGGAGACGCGCCAGTTGACCTATCCGGGCCTCCGCCTGCTGTCGAAATGCGGCGGAGGATACGTCGGAGTGGTCACCGGGAGCCCTTGGTGCGCGAAGCGTCGTGTTCGTGGCGCATTTCGCTGCGATTGGATATTCGCCCGTCCGATCTCTCGACAAGACGTGCTTAATGGCATGATCGCGCGGGACCAGGCGGGACAAGACATCTGGGATCTTATTTCGGCAACCGACAAGAACGGCTCGGGCTACGTGTAGTGGCAATCGGCGAGATGGGCCGACAAGGGGGCGGTTTTTTGGGCGAGAGAAAACAATGGCCGGGTACCGCTACAGCATCAGCCTTCGAATTTCGCATCCGACCAGGACTTCACAAAGCATTTCAGAGGCACTCTGCTTGACACCAAGCCGTTCTTGGATGGCCGGGACGCCCCGCAGAACTCCCAAGGGCCACCAACTGAGTGGCGTCTACGACAAGACTTATTGGACGGCCCGCATTCTGGACGGAACTTGGCCGGGTCGCGACTTGGAGTCAGCGATCAACGCGGTCCTGGATCAACTGGCGAGCAACCGCTCCTGGTTTATCGATCTCGATGCAAGCGGCGGCGAATCGGAACTTTTTGTCGGATGGTTCTTCGATGAGGGAAATAGTGGCGACAAATTGAAATCCGCTCTCCTTGCCCGGCTGGCCGAGTTCCGCATGGATGTAAGCTTTGACATCTACCCCGAACCTCAGAACTGAGGAAAATCGGGCGGCCCGAAGTCCGGGAGCCGGGTGTCTGGAGAACGAGAGAATGAGCTGGCGGCGAGTCTGCCCGCCCTCGCCGTGGTGGTCGCGTCTGAAAGGTCTGTCGTCCTGAAAACCGCCGACGAAGTGCGAAACTCCAGCGCTTTTCAGAAGGGAGTTCCATCCCTGTAAGCTTGGCGCTACATAATAGATAATTAGTGAAGCACGAAGTTCACAATATGCCTACGCCTCACCATCCAACGGCCGGTGTCCGACGGGCGCTGCGCAAGCTCGGCGCGGATGTTCATGACGCGCGTAGGCGTCGGCGGCTGCCAATGAGCGTGCTGGCGGATCGCGCCTTCACATCCCGCTCCACTCTCCAGCGGATCGAGGCGGGTGATCCTGGCGTCGGTATCGGAATCTATGCGGCGGTCCTGCAGGCGCTGGGGCTTCTGGATGAACTGGCCGCGGTCGCCGACGTTTCGCGCGACAGTGTCGGACAATCCCTTGCGACCGCCGATCTCCCTATCCGCGCGCGCCTGCGCCGTCCTGCCAAGCCCGATGCCTGAGGTCGAGGTCCACATCGAGCTTTCAGGCGCCACGCGCTCGGTCGGCCTGATGCGCCGCCATGCGGCCCGGGGCGGCGAGACGATCACGTTCGAATATGATCCCGCATGGCTCGCGGACCCCGGCGGCTTCTCCTTGGAGCCGGCGCTCGGCCTGACCCGAGGCGTGTTCGCGCCTCGGCGCGGACAGGCGATCTTCGGCTCGATTGGAGATTCGGCGCCCGACAGCTGGGGCCGGCGGTTGATGCAGCGGTCGGAGCGCCGCGCGGCTGAGCGTGACGGTCGCCCGATCCGTACCTTGGCCGAAGCGGATTATCTGCTCGGCGTCTCCGATGAAGCCCGGCTGGGCGCCCTGCGCTTCCGCTGGGCGGGCGATGCGACCTTCCAGGCCCCGCCCCGAGCCGGCGTTCCCGCGCTCATCGAGCTTGGACGCCTCCTCCAGATCACCGAACGCATCCTGCGCGACGAGGAGACTGACGAAGACCTCCAGCTGATCTTCGCGCCGGGTTCCTCGCTGGGCGGAGCACGGCCAAAAGCGTCCGTCATCGATCAACATGGCTATCTGGCCATCGCCAAATTCCCGAAGGAATCCGACGACTACAGCATGGAGACCTGGGAGGAGATCGCCCTGCGTTTGGCGGATCGGGCCGGCATCGCCACGCCTCACCATGAGCTTGTCCAAGTGGCCGGAAAGGCGCTGCTGCTTTCACGGCGCTTCGACCGTGAGGACGGCGCCCGCGTCCCCTTTCTGTCGGCGATGTCCATGCTGGGCTTGGCCGATGGCGAGCGCGGCAGTTACCCCGAAATTGTAGACGCCCTTGCCGCCAATGGTGCGCGGGCCCGCGGCGATGCCGAGGCGCTCTACCGGCGAATGGTTTTCAACGTCCTCGTCTCCAACGTCGATGACCATCTGCGCAATCATGGCTTCCTCTGGCTGGGCCGCAACGGCTGGACGCTTTCACCCGCTTACGACCTGAACCCGACGCCAACCGACGTGAAGGCTCGCATCCTGACCACCAACATTGATCTCGACGAAGGGACCTGTTCCCTCGATCTGGTCGAGAGTGCGGTGGGATTTTTCGGCCTGGGCCTGCAGGACGCCCGCGCCATCATACGCGAGGTCGGGGCTGCCGTCGCGACTTGGCTCGAAGTGGCCGCGCAGGTCGGCGCGCGCCCGGCGGAGATCAACCGAATGGCGACGGCGTTCGAGCACGACGACTTGGCGCGAGCGCGGGCAATGTGAATGTATGGAGAACCGCCCGAAGGCCTGTAGTCTGCGGGCCTCTCAGACTCCTGGACCCGCCATGACCGACTATGCCGCACTCTACCCGAGCTTCACCTTCGATCGTCCGGGCGAGGGGCTGCTGCGACTGACCTTCGACGCGCCGGGGCTCAATTCGGTGTCGCCCGACGCCCACCGCCAGATCGCCGAGGTCTGGCCGACCGTCGATCGCGATCCCGACGTGCGGGTGATGATGATCCAGGGGGCCGGCAAGGGCTTCTCGTCGGGCGGCTCGTTCGAGCTGCTGGAGTCGATGACTTCCGGCTTCGACAACCGCATGCGGGTGATGAAGGAGGCGCGCGACCTGGTGAACAACATCGTCGCCTGCTCCAAGCCGATCGT
>JANYFU010000582.1 GCA_025359665.1 Caulobacteraceae bacterium | reverse complement strand
GCGATCGGGGTGTTGACCTTGACCTCTTCGGTTCCCTCGGCGACCAGCAGTGACTCCACCACGCCCTCGTCGACCGCCTCGACTTCCATGGTGGCCTTGTCGGTCTCGATCTCGGCGATGACGTCGCCCGACTTGACCGTATCGCCGACCTTGATCAGCCACTTGGTGAGGGAGCCCTCCTCCATGGTCGGCGACAGCGCGGGCATCAGGATATCGGTGCTCACGCCGCGGTCTCCATATAGACGTCGGTGTAGAGCTCGGCGGGCTCGGGCTCGGGCGCGGTGCGGGCGAACTCGGCCGCGTCGGCGACGATCGACTTGACCTCGGCGTCGATGGCTTTCATCGCCGCCTCGTCGATCAGGCCCTGGGTTTCCAGGCGTTCCTGCAGGTGCTCGATCGGGTCGCGGGTCTTGCGCACCGCGTCGATCTCTTCCCGGGTGCGGTATTTGCCCGGATCGCTCATCGAGTGACCGCGGTAGCGATAGGTCTTCATCTCCAGGATGAACGGCCCCTTGCCCGAGCGGGCGTGTTCGGCGGCGGCCAGGCCCGCGTCGCGCACCGCGACCACGTCCATGCCATCGACCTCGACCCCCGGGATATTGAAGCTGGCGCCACGCCGGAACAGGTGGGTTTCCGATGACGACCGGGCCAGGCTGGTGCCCATCGCATACTGGTTGTTCTCGATCACGTAGACGACCGGCAGGCCCCAGAGCTCGGCCATGTTGAAGCTCTCAGAGACCTGGCCCTGGTTGGCGGCGCCGTCGCCGAAATAGACAAACGCCACCTTGCCGTCGCCGCGGTATTGATTGGCCAGGGCTAGGCCCGTGCCCAAGCTGACCTGGGCCCCGACGATGCCGTGGCCGCCGTAGAAGGCGGCTTGCGTCGAGAACATGTGCATCGAGCCGCCCTTGCCACGCGACACGCCAGCCGCGCGGCCGGTGAGTTCGGCCATTACCGCCTTGGGGTCGATGCCGGCGGCCAGCATGTGGCCGTGTTCGCGATAGCCGGTGATCACCTGATCGCCGTCCCGCTTGGCCGCCTGCATCCCTACCGCAATGGCCTCCTGGCCGATGTAGAGGTGGCAGAAGCCGCCTATCAGTCCCATCCCGTAGAGTTGGCCGGCGCGTTCCTCGAAACGGCGGATCAGCAGCATGGATTTGTAATAGCCAACCAGCGCCTCGCCATCCCCCGTGGAGGATTTGGCGCGGGCCGGGGCCACCTTCGCACTCTTGGAAGCGCTCTGATGCGCCATGCTTATCTCCCGCGGGTTCGAAGGCTGCCGAATGCGAAACCACGGCCGACGGCGCCCGACGCTCAGCCGTGGGTAGAAGCCTCGCGAATGACATAATCGCCCGGAGCGACAAAACCTAGCTCCTCATGGGCGCGTTCCTCAAGCAGATCGAGCGAGAGGCTTTCGTTGCGCAGATAGTGGGCCTTGATTTCCAGCGCCGCGCGCTCGGCTTGCAGCTCCTTCAGCAGCTTTTGCCGGTCGGCCAGCGCCGCGCGCCGCTCGCTTGCGAGCAGAAGTCCCCGCTCGCCGGTCAGGGCGTGGAAGGTGAAAAAGAAGATCAGGAACGCCAGGATGGCGGTCGGCAGATAGGTCTTCAGCTGAAAAAGCACGGGCGACTCGCCGGTTGAAATCCAAGGCCACTATGCATGACGCCTTGGGTTTAAGAAGCGCCTAACGGCCTATTTCAGCCGCTTCACCGCCCCCCGCCCCGCATAGATCGCCTGGTCGCCCAGTTGGTCCTCGATGCGCAGCAGCTGGTTGTATTTGGCCAGCCGGTCCGAGCGGGCCAGAGAGCCGGTCTTGATCTGTCCGCAGTTGGTGGCGACGGCCAGGTCGGCGATGGTGGAATCCTCGGTCTCGCCCGAGCGGTGGCTCATCACGGCGGTGTAGGCGTTGCGGTGGGCCAGATCGACCGCGTCCAGCGTTTCCGACAGGGTGCCGATCTGGTTGACCTTGACCAGGATCGAATTGGCCAGGCCCTTGTCGATGCCCATCGCCAGTCGCTTGGGGTTGGTGACGAACAGGTCGTCGCCGACCAGCTGGATGCGGCCGCCCAGCACCCGGGTCATCTCCGCCCAGCCATCGAGATCGTCCTCCGAACAGCCGTCCTCGATCGAGGCGATCGGGAAGGCGTCGACCAGTCCCGCCAGATAGCCGACCATGCCCGCCGCATCGAGCACCTTGCCCTCGCCTTCCAGATGATAGTGACCGTCCTTGAAGAACTCGGTGGCGGCGACATCGAGGCCCAGGGTGAAGTCGGCGCCGGCCTTATAGCCGACGCTCTCGCCGGCCTGGACGATGAAGGCCAGGGCCTCATGGGCGCTGCCCAGATTGGGCGCGAAGCCGCCCTCGTCGCCGACATTGGTGTTGTGGCCGGCGGTCTTCAGCGCCTTTTTCAATGCGTGAAAGATCTCCGCGCCCATGCGCAGGGCGTCGGAGAACGTCGCCGCGCCGGTCGGCAGGATCATGAACTCCTGGATGTCGATCGGGTTGTCGGCGTGAGCGCCGCCGTTGATGATGTTCATCATCGGGGTCGGCAGCACCCGGGCCCCTACCCCGCCGACATATTTATACAGCGGCAGGCCCGCCGACTCCGCCGCGGCCTTGGCGACAGCAAGGCTGACGCCGAGGATGGCGTTGGCGCCCAGGCGGCTTTTCGCCGGCGTGCCGTCCAGCTCGATCAACAGGCTGTCGATGCGGCGCTGGTCTTCGGCGTCGGAGCCGCCGAGGGCGTCGAAGATCTCGCCGTTGACGACCCCCACCGCGCCCAGCACGCCCTTGCCGCCGTAGCGGGCGGCGTCGCCGTCGCGGCGCTCCACCGCCTCATGGGCGCCGGTCGAGGCCCCGGAGGGAACGGCGGCCCGGCCAAAGGCGCCATCCTCGAGCGTGACATCGACTTCGACGGTGGGGTTGCCCCGGCTGTCGAGGATTTCACGGGCGATGATGTCGACGATTTCGGTCATT
>JANYFU010000566.1 GCA_025359665.1 Caulobacteraceae bacterium | reverse complement strand
ATGCACGGCGCCTATGAGGCCAACCACGCCATGCACGACTGCGATGTGATGATCGCGGTGGGCTCGCGGTTCGACGACCGGGTGACCGGACGCCTGGACGCCTTCTCGCCAGGCTCGAAGAAAATCCATATCGACATCGATCCCTCGTCGATCGGCAAGGTGGTGCGCGCCGATGTCGGCATCGTCGGCGACGCGGGAAAAGTGCTGGAAGCGCTGATCGGGGCCTGGAAACGGCGCGCGCCGTCGGAGGGACCCGAACGCCTGGCTGAATGGTGGGCGCGCATCGACCAATGGCGGGCGCGCAAGGGCTTCGGCTATCGGTCGTCCGACACCCTGATCAAGCCGCAGTACGCGATCGAGCGGTTGTATGAGCTGACCAAGGATCGCGACACCTACATCACCACCGAGGTCGGCCAGCATCAGATGTGGGCCGCCCAATATTATCGCTTCCAGGAGCCCAATCGCTGGATGACCTCGGGGGGGCTCGGCACAATGGGCTATGGATTGCCGGCCGCCGTCGGGGTGCAGATCGCCCACCCGCACAGCCTGGTGATCGATATCGCCGGCGACGCCAGCGTACAGATGACCGCTCAGGAAATGTCCACGGCCCTGCAGTACGACCTGCCGATCAAGATCTTCATCCTCAACAACGAATGGATGGGGATGGTGCGCCAGTGGCAGCAGCTGTTGCACGGCGAGCGCTACAGCCACTCCTATTCGTCCAGCCTGCCGGATTTCGTTAAGCTGGCCGAAGCCTATGGCGGCGTGGGCCTGCGGACCGACCGGCCCGACGAACTCGACGGGATGATCATGGAGATGATCGAGATGCCCCGGCCGGTGATCTTCGATTGCCGGGTCGAGCGCACCGAGAACTGCCTGCCGATGATCCCCTCGGGCAAGGCCCACAACGACATGATCCTGGGCGAAGACCCACGGGATATCGGCACGGTCATCGACGCCGCCGGAAGGGGGCTCGTATGAACGCGCCGACCGCTCCCGCGCCCGAGTCCCCCGCCTCGGCCTATGACATGGGCCACACCAAGGAAATCGAACACCTTGCCACCTTCGCGGTGCTGGTGGCCAACGAGCCGGGCGTCCTGCACCGGGTGGTCGGCCTGTTCGCGGCGCGCGGCTATAACATCGATAGCCTGACCGTGGCCGAGACCGATCCGGGCGCCGAAACCAGCCGGATCACCATCGTCACCCATGGCGCCGCCCAGGTGCTGAGCCAGATCGAGGCTCAGCTCAAGAAGATGGTCTCCACCCGCCACGTCCAGGACGTGACGCGCGACCCCAACGGCGTGGAACGCGAGTTGGCGCTGGTCAAGGTGCGCGCGGTCGGGTCCAGCCGGATGGAGGCGAAAATGCTCGCCGACATCTTCCGCGCCCGGGTGATCGACACCGCCCCCGCCGGCTTCATCTTCGAGATCACCGGCGCGCCGTCGAAGGTCGACAAGTTCGTCGGCCTGATGCGCCCTCTGGGCCTGATCGAAGTGTCCCGCACCGGCGTGCTCTCCATCGAGCGGGGAGTCGCGGGGAGCTAAGCTCCCCTTTTCAACAAGCTTTTTCAGGCGGGTTGCACCTCGGTCGTTTGGACGCCTCCCGCCAGTTCAGTCCGGCGATTGCGGATCGCCACATAGCGGAACGTCAGATAGTGGGCGGCGAACAGGCAGAGCTTGGAAGCCAGTGGAAACACCCCGATGAACATCACCCAGGCCTTGTGATCCATGGTCACCGCGATGAACAGATTGGCGGCGGCGGTCACAAACATCAGCCCGGCCCAGATATAGCCCCAGGCGATGATGAGGCTGGTGGGCAACAGGGTCTTGGCGACTGGCGGGATATAGCGGTCCATCCAGTCGCGCTGCATCATCGCCGCGCCAATGGTCAGGTAGACGATCGTCGGCTTTATCATAACGAACCGCGGATCGCCGGTGAGAAGGGTCGCGCCACCGAGCACCGTGACCAGACCCAGGCTGGCCCATTGCATGCCGGGCACCGGCTTGCCGCGCAGCTTCTCGTATAGGACTTGACCGATCCCAAGCGCCACCGCGACGCCGGTAGAGAGGTAGATATTGTTGGTGAGCGAGAACAGTGCGGCGAAGATCAGGGTCGACAGCATGTCCGACAGGATCGGCCGGGCGGCGTAGAACAGGTTTTTCATGGGTCACGATCTCCTTGAGCGATGGCCGAACCCTACGGCCAGATCGCCGATCGCGGTGAGGCCGGCCGCGAACGGATCGGCGCCATCCACGAATTCGGCCGTCCATTCACGCTTCGCGGACGGTGTTGCTTCCCCTTTGGCCCGCGCGGGCCTATATCAGGGGGGTTCGGGTCAAACCGGACTATGGAGATAAAGGCGCGTGCAATAAGCGGACTGGACCCGGGTGCGATTCCCGGCGGCTCCACCAACCCTTTCCTCCTCGCGTTATCGGCGGGGCGTTCATGGGGCCGATCAGCATCGACAGACGTCTAAAGACGTAAGCTTTCTCTCGGCGTGGCTCACCGTTCCGGGCCTTAAACTAACTGCGAACGATAACTTCGCTCAAGAGTATGCCCTCGCAGCGTAAGCAGCGCGGATAAACTCGACCTAAAAGCCCTGTCGTCTTAGCAGCGGCAGGCGGGGCCCGGGGAGCGCCTGGCAACAGAAGCTCCCCACTTATCCCAGGCCTCGGAGGCGCTCCCCTTCTAAACGTAAAGGGCGGAGGCGCGAAGCGCCTCGGGGGAGCGCCTGGCGCCAGAAGCTCCCCACTTATCCCAGGCCTCCGAGGCGCTCGCTTTCCACTTTCCCCTTTCTTGCCCTTGCCTTGCGCGCGTCGGGCGCTAGGTTCGCGGCCATGGCCAAGGATGAAAACCCCAGGGATCTGATGGACTACGAAGCGTTGCAGCAGGACGCCCTTCGGGGTGTGATCCGCTCATCGCTAGTCCGCGCCTCGACCGGAAATGGACTGCCGGGAGATCATCACTTCTATATCAGCTTCCGCACCATGGCGGCCGGCGTATCGATCCCCGCGGAGTTGCAGGCCAGATATCCCGACGAGATGACCATCGTGCTTCAGAACCAATACTGGGACCTGAAGGCCGGTGAAACGGCGTTCTCCGTGACCTTGCAATTCAACGGGCAGCCGAAAAACCTTTCTATCCCCTATGCCGCCGTTTCGCGTTTCTATGACCCGAGTGTCCAGTATATGTTGCAATTCACGCCGGCCGAGGCGGTGCAGCCCTCGCCCTTTTCGGCCCAGGTTCCGACTCCGGCCCCGGCTCCCGCCGCGGGCAAGCCGCCGGTCAAGACGGTCGCGGCGGAAGATCAGCC
>JANYFU010000526.1 GCA_025359665.1 Caulobacteraceae bacterium | reverse complement strand
AGGTAGTCGCCGATCACATCTATACCGACGAACAGCAGGCCCCGGCGCCTCAATTCCGGACCGATGGCGCGGCAAATTTCCTCATCCCGCGCGGTCAGCGCCACGGCCTCGGCCCGCCCGCCCTTGGCCAGGTTCGAGCGCACCTGGCCGTCGGCCGGGATACGGTTGATCGCCCCCACCGGCTCGCCGTCCACCAGCAGGATGCGCTTGTCGCCCCGCGACACCGCCGGCACGAACTTCTGGGCAATCACCTGTTCGCGGCTGATCATGGCGTGCAGTTCGAGCAGGGCGTCGAGATTGGGGTCGTCCGCCTTCAGCCGCACCACCCCCGAGCCGCCGCCGCCGTAAAGCGGCTTGAGCACCATATCGCCGTGGCGCGCCCGGAAATCGTCGATGGCCTCCGGGTCGCTGGTGATCAGGGTCGGCGGCTGCAGGCCCGGAAAGCCGGTGACGAACAGCTTCTCCGGGGCGTTGCGCACTTCAGCGGGGTTGTTGACCACCAGGGTGGCGGGATGGATGGTCTCCAGAAAATGCGTGGCGGTGATGTAAGCCATGTCGAACGGCGGATCCTGACGCATCAGCACCACGTCCATTTCCTTAAGGCGCCGCACTTCGCGCGGACCCAGGGTGGCGTGATCACCCTTCACATTGCGCAAAGTCAGGGCGCGGCCCCGGGCGGTCACCTGGCCATCCTCCATCGACAGGCGATCGGGCTCATACACCCACAGGGCGTGTCCGCGCGCCTGGGCCTCCATCATCATCAGGAAGGTGGAATCGGTGTCGATATTGATGGTTTCGACCGGGTCCATCTGGACGGCGACATTGAGCGACATGGATTTCCCCCGAGGCGGCGATGGCGAACCTCGTCCGCCGTCGCTCTCGCATATGGCGCGGCCTATTGCCCCCGCAAGGCCAGGGCGCGGGCGTAGAGTTCCCGCCGGGACAGTCCCAGAGCCTTGGCCACCTCGGAGGCGCCGCGCGCCGGCCCCACCCTGGCCACGGCTTCGGCCAGGGCTGCGTCGGCCTCATCGGCGCTGGCGACGGGGTCGGCGCCCGGCCCCACCAGCACCACGATCTCGCCCCGGGGCGCGTCCAGGCGCGGATCGGCGGCCAGGTCCGCCAACAGACCCCGCACCACGGTCTCATGCAGCTTGGTCAATTCCCGGGCCACCGCCGCCTGCCGGTTCCCGAACACCGTCGCCATGTCGGTCAGGCTGGCGCGCAGGCGTGGGCCGCCCTCGTAGAAGATCAGGGTTGCCCGGATCGGGGCCAGTTCGGTGAACAGCTCGCGCCGGCCGGCCGACTTGGACGGTGGGAAGCCGGCGAACAGGAACCGGTCGGTCGGCAGGCCCGAGACTGTGAGGGCCGCCAGGGCCGCCGAGGGTCCCGGGGCCGGGAACACCGCGGCCCCCTGGGCGATGGCTTCAAGCACCAGCCGGTAGCCAGGGTCCGACACCAGCGGCGTACCGGCGTCCGAGATCAGCGCCAGCTTGCCGCCCGCCGCCAGCAGCGCCAGGGCCTTGGGCCTCACCCGCTCGGCGGCGTGTTCGTCATAGCGCTCCAGGCGCCCCTTGAGACCATGGGCGGCCAGAAGCTTGCCTCCCACCCGCGTGTCCTCGCATAGGATCACATCGGCCCCCTCGAGGATGTCCAGCGCCCGCAGGGTGATGTCCCGCAGATTGCCGATCGGCGTCGCCACCAGATAGAGGCCGGGGGCCATGGCGTTGGCCTTGGTGGCCGAGCTGCGTGGAGCCTCCATGGCCGGCGATCCCGCGTTCAACCCGTCAGAGGCCGCTGGGGAACAGGTCGACCTTGCCGATCTGCACGCCGTGGGACCGCAGGATTCCATAGGCGGTCGACAGGTGGAAATAGAAGTTGGTGGTGACGAAACCGGTCAGCCAGCGGGCGGCGGGCAGGGTGGGTTCCATCCCATTACCAATGGTCACCGTCAGCGGGACCTCTTCGCGGCCCTCGAACTGGTCCGGCGTCTGGCCGGCCAGAAACAGTTTCGCCTCGGCGATGGCGGCCTGAAACTGAGCTACGGTCAGATCGCCGCCAACACCCTCGGGGACCGGCAGGCCCACCACCCGCGCCGTCCATTGCCTGGAGAAGTCGCAGACCACCATCAGCTGGAAGCGAAGCGGCTGCATGTCGTGGATAAGCCGCCAATCGAGCATCTCCTGTTCGGTCGCGCCGGTCGCGGCGGCGTGGTCGGCCCCCTTCGCCAGGATGTGGGCGGCCGTATCCAGGCCCCGGTCATAGAGATCGACAAAACTGTAGAGACTGACGGCCATGAGTTCCCCTCGATTGGTTTCGCGCCCTTATAGTCGGTCGCGGGCTTGGTCAGGCAATCCCGGCCCGTAGCAGATCGTGCATGTGCACCGCGCCCACCAGACGGCCGGCCTCGCAGACGAACATCAGCATGATCGGACGGGGCCGCTCATTCATCACCCTCAGGGCCTCGGTGGCCAACAGGCGCGGATCGACGAACACTGGCCGGCGGGTCATGTGGTCGCCGACCTTGGCCGTCAGATCGGCCATCGGCAGCGCCCGGCGCAGGTCGCCATCGGTGAAGGCGCCCAGCAATTGTCCGGTCGCGTCGACCACGCCGGCCCCGCCGTAGCGCTTCTGGCTGATTTCGAAGATCGCCTCCGAAAGGGTGGCGTCCGGCCGCAAGGTCGGCACATCGGCGCCGGTGGCCATCAGGTCGGCGACGGTTATCAGTCGGGTTCCAAGCCGTCCGCCTGGATGGAACTCGCGAAAGTCGGCGGCGGAAAACCCCCGGTTCTCTAACAGGGCGATCGCCAGGGCGTCGCCGAACGCCAGTTGCATGGTGGTCGATGTCGTGGGGGCCAGGCCATTGGGACAGGCCTCCTCGGCCCGGGGCAGGATCAGGGCCACATCCGCGGCGGTGGCCAGGGCGCTGGCGCTCTCGGAGGATATGGCGACCAGCGGCACATCGAAGCGCTTGCAGAAGTGGATAACGTCGCGAAGCTCCGGGGTCTCCCCCGACCAGGATAGCGCGACCACCACATCGCCCACCGCCACCATGCCCAGGTCCCCATGGCTGGCCTCGCCCGGGTGAAGAAAGAACGCCGGAGTTCCGGTGGAGGCCAGGGTGGCGGCGATCTTGCGCGCCACATGGCCGCTCTTGCCCATGCCGGTCACCACCACCCGGCCCCTGGCGCGCGCGATGGTGTCGACGGCGTCGTTCAGAGCCGCCGCTAGATCGGTTTCCAACGCCCGGGCCAGGGCGCGCAGGCCCTCGATCTCGGCTTCGACCGTTCTGATGGCCGAGGCCGCCGCTTTGGCGTGAAGCTTTGGCGAGGCTTCCAAGGTGGGTTAGGTCTCCTCAGGTCGGCGCGAACGCGGAGCGGAGCCCTGGATGTCATGACGGACGCGACCAAAACAAGACGCGCGGTCAAAACAGGGCGGGCCGGCGTGATCTTCGACCGCGATGGGGTTCTGATCGTCGATCATGGTTATGTCGGCGAGGTCGAACGGCTGGAATGGATGCCTGGCGCGCGCCAGGCGATCAGGCGTTTGAACGCGGCGGGGGTCGTCGTGGCGGTGGCCACCAACCAGTCGGGCGTCGCCCGCGGCTATTTCGATGAGGTGGCCGTCGACTGTCTGCACGCGGTGATGCGCGCGGACCTTGCGGCCGACGGCGCTTATATCGACGCGATCTATGTCTGTCCGTTTCTCGCTGATGCGCCAGTGACCCGATACGCCCATCCCGACCACCCCGACCGCAAGCCCAACCCTGGCATGGTGCTGCGGGCTATCGCGGATCTGGATCTCGACCCAACTCGAACTGTTCTGATCGGTGATAAACCCTCCGACGTGGAAGCCGCGACCCGGGGCGGCGTCGCTGGCGCGCTGTTTCCGGGGGGCGATCTGGAGGCTTTCGTCCTGGCGTTGGGCGTTCTTGCTCCCTGAGGCCCGAAATAAAGGGATACCCAGATTGTTTCGCGCTTGCCTCGCCAGGCGGGTATCAGCACCCGCGATGATCCCGTTTATCGACCTCGCGGCGCAACAGGCGCGTATCAAGCCCGCCATCGACGCCGCCATCGCCCGGGTGCTCGCCCACGGCGCCTATGTGATGGGCCCGGAGGTGCGCGAGCTCGAAGCCAGACTGGCCGCTTTTTGCGGCGCCGGCCGGGCGCTGTCCTGCGCCAATGGCACCGATGCCTTGGCCCTGCCCCTGATGGCCTGGGAAATCGAGGAGGGCGACGCGGTGTTCTGTCCGGCCTTCACCTTCGCGGCCACGCCGGAGGTGATTCCCTGGACCGGAGCCAGCCCGGTGTTCGTCGATATCCGCCCCGACACCTACAACCTCGACCCCGACGCCCTGGAAGCCGCGATCCACGCGGTCGAGACGGCCGGGCGGCTGCGGCCGGCCGCGGTGATCGCCGTGGATCTGTTCGGCCAACCGGCCGACTACCCCAGGCTAGCGGCCATCTGCCGCCGCCATGGCGTCAAGCTGATCGCCGACTCGGCCCAGGGTTTCGGCTGCACCCTGAACGGCCAGCACCCGATCCATTGGGCCGATGTGGCGGCCACCAGCTTCTTTCCGGCCAAGCCGCTGGGTTGCTACGGCGACGGCGGCGCGGTGCTGACCAAGGATGAGGTGCTATGGGATCGGATGGATTCCCTGCGCGTGCACGGTAAGGCGGTGGCGGGAGACCCGCCGACCGGCGGCGGTCACGACCCGAAATATCTGAACGCCCGGATCGGCATGAACTCGCGTCTCGACACGCTACAGGCCGCGATCCTGATCGAGAAACTGGCCATCTTCGAGGATGAGATCGCCGCTCGCCAGACCGTCGCCGCCCGCTATTGCGACGGCCTGGCTGAGGTCTGCCTGTCGGTCCCAAAGGTGATCGACGGCGGTGTCTCCACCTGGGCGCAATATGTGATCGAGCATCGCGACCGCGACGGCCTGGCGGCGCATCTCAAGGCCGCGGGCGTTCCCACCGCCGTCTACTATCCCGTGCCGATGCATCGCCAGGCGCCCTACGCCCGTTGCGCCCAGGGACCAGGCGGCCTGCCGGTTTCGGACGCCAAGGCCAAGACCGTCCTGGC
>JANYFU010000522.1 GCA_025359665.1 Caulobacteraceae bacterium | reverse complement strand
TAGTCGATGGTGGCGCGGGTTACCGGGAAGAAGCCGCAGGTGGCCCCATATTCCGGGGCCATGTTGGCGATGGTGGCCTGGTCCTCGACGGTCAGGCTTTCCAGGCCCTCGCCATAATATTCGACGAACTTGCCGACCACGCCCTTCCTGCGCAGCATCTGGGTGACGGTCAGCACGAAGTCGGTGGCGGTGGCCCCCTCGGGCAGGGCGCCGGTGATGTGGAAACCGATCACTTCGGGGATCAGCATCGGGATCGGCTGGCCCAGCATGGCCGCCTCGGCCTCGATACCGCCCACGCCCCAGCCCAGCACCGACAGGCCGTTGACCATGGTGGTGTGGCTGTCGGTGCCGACCACGGTGTCGGGATAGGCGACGGTCTCGCCATCGGCCTCCTTGGTCCAGACGGTCTGGGCCAGGCTTTCCAGATTGACCTGGTGACAGATGCCGGCGCCCGGGGGCACGACACGGAAGTTGTTGAACGCCGAAGAGCCCCAGCGCAGGAAGCGATAGCGCTCGATATTGCGCTCATATTCCTTGGCGACATTCTCGCCCAGGCTCTTGGCGGTGCCGAAGAAGTCGACCATCACCGAGTGGTCGATCACCAGGTCCACCGGGTTCAGCGGGTTGATCTTTTCCGGATCGCCGCCCAGCTTGGCCAGGGCGTCGCGCATGGCGGCCAGGTCGACCACCGCCGGCACGCCGGTGAAGTCCTGCATCAGCACACGGGCCGGGCGGAAGCTGATCTCGTGCTGGCTGGCGCCCTTGTTGTCGACCCAGGCGGCGATGGCCTTGAGATCGTCCTCGGTCACCGAGGTTCCGTCCTCGTTGCGCAGCAGGTTCTCCAGAAGCACCTTCATGGACACCGGCAGGCGCGAAATTCCGGTCAGGCCGGCTTCCTCGGCGGCCGGGAGGCTGTAGTAGCTATAGGTCTTGTCGCCGACGGTCAGTTGGCGATGGGTTTTCAAGCTGTCGATGGATGGCATTTGGGGGATTCCTTCTCTGGTTCAGGCCGTCCGAAAATCGGTTCGGAGGATCTCGCGCATGTCACGCCAGGCTCACAGCGCCTGGCGCGCGCGGCGTCGTCCCCGTGCGGCCGTCGGTTTCATAGACTGGGCCGGCGGGCGCGTCCATGTCGGCGCGGCTTCCCGGTGCGCGCGATGATCACCGCCCTGAAAATCCGGGACCTGGCCATCGGCCGAGGAGAGCGGGTGCTGTTCCGCCATTTCAGCCTGACGGTCGAGGCGGGGGAGGTCGTCGCGCTGATTGGCGCCAATGGCGCGGGCAAGACCAGCCTTCTGCGGGCGGTGGCGGGGTTCCTGCGGCCCCTCGCCGGCGCCCTCTCGTTCGTAGGGCCGGAAGGGGTCGTTCCGGCGGAGGACGCACGCCGCGCCGACTGCCACATGATTGGTCACCAGGACGGCCTGAAGGGTGGGCGGCGCGCGCGCGAGGAATTGCTGTTCCAGGCCCTCTGGAGTGGCGGCGACGCCGCGCGGGCGCTGGCCGCCGCCGACCGGCTCGGCCTGACGCGGCTGCTCGACCTGGAGGTTCGCGTGCTCTCGGCCGGCCAGCGCCGGCGTCTCGCCCTGGCCCGGCTGATCGCCCGCCCCCGGTCGCTCTGGCTGCTGGACGAGCCCCTGGCGCCCTTGGACTCTGCCGCCCGCGGCCTGTTCGGGGTGCTGATGGCCGAACATCTGGCGACTGGTGGGCTGGTCCTGGCGGCGGTCCACGACCCCCTGCCGATCGTTGCGCGAACCGTGGAGATCGGCGCGTGAGCGTCCTGGCGGTGCTCGCCCGGCGCGAGCTCTCGCTGGCCTGGAGCCGGGGCGGCGGCGCCCTGCTGGCGGTGGGCTTCTTCGTCGCGGCGGCGGTGATGCTACCGCTGGCGCTGGGTCCGGCTCCCGGCCGGCTGGCGGCGGTTTCGGGCGGTTTTGCCTGGGTCGTGCTGGCCCTGGCCAGCCTGCTCTCCCTCGACCGGATGTTCGAGCGCGATTTCGAGGATGGCGCTCTCGACCTGCTGGCGCTTGGCCCCCTGCCGCTGGAAGTCGTCGCGGCGGTGAAGTGTTTCGCCCAATGGACGGTCAGCGGCGCGCCCCTGGCCGCGGCCGCGCCGATCGTCGCCGTATCGCTTGGCGCGAAGCTCGCCTCCACCCCGATGATCATCGCCGCCGCCGCCCTGGGCGGCCTGGCCTTCGCGTTTCTGGGCGGCGCGGGCGCGGCCCTGGCCCTGGCCAGCCGCCGGGGCGGGGTGCTGATCGCCGTGATCGTGCTGCCGCTGCTGACCCCGCCGGTGATCTTCGGCGGCGTCGCGATCGAGAACTTCACCGCCGGGCTGCCCTGGACGACACCGCTAAGCCTGCTGGCCGCCTATGCGCTAGGGTGCGTGGCCTTGACGCCGTTCGCCATGGCCGGGGCGTGTAGGAACGCGCAGGGGTGAGGGGTCACCTACAGCCTATCGACAGATTCCGGTGACAG
>JANYFU010000412.1 GCA_025359665.1 Caulobacteraceae bacterium | reverse complement strand
ACGGTTTCCGGCTTGGGCGCGACGGGCGTGCTGTCCGGAAGCATGGCTGGCGCCGTCACCGGCTTTGGGACCTACGCCTTCGACGCCGGCGAATCCTGGACCCTGTCGGGAACCAATACCTTGGGCGCCGGCAAGACCGTTAGCAACGCCGGGACGCTGACCGTCACCGGGTCTCTATCGGTGGGCGGCTTGCTCGCCAACCAGGGATCGGTCGTGGGCGCCAATGGCGCGTTCGGCAGCGGCGTGGCCGCCGGCGCGGCCGGCCTGTCGGGCGTGACCCTGGCGGCCGGCGGCACGGTGTCGAACAGCGGCACGATCGCGGGCGGCGGCGGCGGAACGGGGGCGTTCGTCAACCCTGGAACCGGTGGCGCCGGTGGCGCGGGCGGCGCCGGGGTGACCGTGAGCGGCGCCGCCGGTCTGACCGGTGGCGTCGTGCGGGGCGGGTCCGGCGGGTCGGGCGGCCTGGGCGGCGGCGTCAGCGGGCACGGCGGCGCGGGCGGCGTGGGTGGCGTGGGTGCGCTGGTGATGGCCGGCACGCTGACCAGCACTGGCGGCACGATCATCGGCGGCGCGGGGGGGGCCTATGGCGTCGGGAACGTGCAGGGCGCCAATGGCGCCGGCGGCGCGGGGGCGGTCGTCTATGGCGGGGCGAGCCTGATCAACGGTGGCCGACTGCAGGGCGGCGCGGGCCGCTCGACCGGACACTATGTTTCTGCGGGTGGCGCTGGTTTGAGCGTGCTTACCGGGGGGGCCGCCTCGAACACCGGAACCATCGCCGGCGGCGCCGGCGGGGGTCCGGCCGGCGTCGGCGTCACCCTGAGCGGCGGATCGGTGATCAACGGGAGCGGCTCCGCGGCGACGGCCCTGATCACCGGCCTGATCGGCGCCTATGGCGGCGCGTCCGGGCCGGCCACCGTAACCAACTATGGCACGATCCAGGGCACGGGCGGCGTCGCGGTCCAGTTCAAGAACGCTGGCGACCGGCTCGTCGTGGAGGCCGGTTCGACATTGCTCGGAACCGCCCAGGGCGGTGGCGGGACGCTGGAGCTGGCGTCGGGCACGGGCACGGTCAGTGGCCTTGGGGGCAGCCTCACCGGGTTCGGCGCCTACGTCGTCGATGCGGGAGGGGCCTGGACTCTCGTCGGCGCCGTCACCCTCGCCGGCGCGACCACCGTGGCGGGGCAGGGCGTCCTGACCGTCGCCGGAACGCTCACCGTCGGCGGTTCGCTCGTCAATCAGGCCATGATCGCCGGCGCGGGGGGCGCGGGGGGCCTCCGCGGCCATCCAGATGGAGGGGCGGGGCTGAACGGGGTCATCTTGGCGAGTGGCGCCGCCCTATCCAACGCCGGCGCGATTGCGGGTGGCGGCGGCGGCAACGGGAACGTCATAGGCGGTCGCTACAACGAGTATTACGGCGTCGGCGGCGCCGGTGGGACAGGGCTTGTCGACAGCGGTTTCGCCGTTCTGACCACCACGGGCATGGTGCGGGGCGGCAATGGCGGGGCAGGCTCTTCCATTCAAGGCCTGCCTTCTGGTGGCGCGGGTGGCGTGGGTGGCGTGGGGGTCTTACTGACTTCCGGCACGCTCGCCTGCGATGGCGGCCTTGTCGCCGGCGGTAACGGCGGGGCGGGCGAAGGCTACCGAGGCGCCGCGGGTGGCGCGGGCGGCCGGGGCGTGTACCTTTTGGATGGTGGAAGTGCGAGCCTGGGCGCCGTCATGATCATGGGCGGCAATGGCGGTAGCGGTGCGCGGAATTACGGCGGCCCCGGATCGAGTGGCGGCGCTGGGGGGACGGCGCTGTTCGCCAAGGTGGGGACGACCGTGGTGACGTCCGGAATCATAATGGGCGGCGACGGCGGACGGGGGAGCTATGGCGGCGGCGGCGGCGGATTCATCAGCCCAGGCGGCGGCGCCGGCGGGATCGGTGGTGGAGGTGTCGAGCTCGGCGCTGGCGGCGCGGCGACGATCCTCGCGGGCGGTCGGGTCGATGGCGGGCAGGGCGGCCAGGGCGGCGGGGCCTACAACAATGGCTGGGGCATGGGCGGCGGCGGCGGCATAGGCGTGCGGCTCGACGGGAGCGGAATCCTGACCAACGGCGGCCAAGTGGTCGGTGGCGCGGGAGGCCAGCACGGCTCGTCACATCGTGCGACCTTTGGCGGTCCAGGCGGCGTGGGCGGCGTCGGGGTGGAGCTGGATGCGTCGGGGGCTGTGACGAATACGGGAACCATCCTGGGCGGGATCGGCGGATCGGGAGCGGCCCAAGGCGACGGTGTCATCTTCGCAACGGGTTCCGTGGTCAACGGATCTTCGACCGTCTCGGCGGCGCTCGTCGCCGGCGACGTAGGCGTCTACGCAGGTCCCGGCGGCGCGGCGACGGTGACCAATTTCGGCACAATCCAAGGGACGGGGGGGACCGCCGTGCGGTTCGCCGCCGCCAGCGACCGGCTCATCATAGAGGCGGGATCGACGTTCATCGGCGCGGTCGTGGGTGGCGGGGGCGCCCTCGAACTGGCGGCGGGAACCGGGACGATCACTGGCCTTGGGACGAGCTTCAGCGGCTTCGGGTCCTATCGGATCGATGCCGGCGGCTCCTGGACGCTGAGCGGGACCAATACGCTCGCGGCGGGCCAGAGCCTGTCCAATGCCGGGACTCTGACCAACGCCGGCGCGCTCAATGGCGGCGTGACGCTTACGTCGACGGTGGCGCGCCTGATCGCGCAAAGCGGATCGAGCATAACCGGCCCGGTCGCCGGCGGCGGAGGAACGTTGGAGCTGACGGCGGGAGCTGTCACGATCACCGGCCTGGGCGGCGCCGGCACGATCTCGGGAGCCGCCGCGATGACCTTCAGCGGCTTTGGCTCCTATGCCATCGATGCGAATGCGGCCTGGACCCTGTCGGGAACCAACGCCCTCGGCGCGGGCCAGACCCTTGCCAACGCCGGGAGTCTCTCGGTTGCAGGCGGTCTCACCAACGCCGGCGCCATTCGCGCGACGAGTGGTTACGGTCATGCCGCGGTCAACCTGCAAGCCGGCGGGTCCCTCTCTAACAGCGGTGGCGTAAGTGGTGGGCTGGGCGCTCAGGGAACGACTGTCAACGGGCATGGCTCTAGCGGCGGCGACGGTGGCGCTGGGGTTCTGGCCGCCACGGCGGCGGCCACCATCGGCAACTCCGGCTCGATTTCGGGCGGCTATGGCGGCCAGGGCGGGAACACGACCAACTCCATCGGCGGCGGCGTTGGCGGGACCGGCGGATTGGGCGGCGTCGGCGTCGACCTGGCGGCGGGCGGAGCGGTGACCAACGGCGCCGGGTCGATCCTCGGTGGGAGAGGCGGACAGGGCGGGTTCATCAGCGGGCCAAACGAGGGGTACGGCTACTACGGCGGCCACGGCGGGATTGGCGCCGTGGCCGTGGTTCTCGAGGCGGCCGGGTCGGTCACCAACGGCGCCGGAATGATCCTCGGCGGACAGGGAGGCGCCGGCGGCAATGGCATATCCTATAATTATGAGTTCGTCGGCGGCGATGGCGGAACCGGCGGGGCCGGCGTCATGCTCAAGGCTGGCGGGGTGATCACCAACAACGGCGGCACGATCGCCGGCGGCCAGGGCGGCGTCGGCGGCAGCGCCTATTACGGCGGCGCCGGCGGCGCCGGCGGGGCTGGCGTGGTGTTCGCGGCCTACGCCACGCTGATCAACACCGGGCTGGTCCGGGGCGGCGGGGCGGGAGGAAATGGCGGGCCCCACCGGATTTTCCATACGCCCGGCGCGGCGGCCGACGGGGTGGATCTCGCGGCCGGCGGCCTGGTGACGAACGGATCCGCCACGGCCAAGACGGCGACCATCAGCGGCGCCGTCGGCGTTTCCGTTGCGGCCGGCGCGACGGCCACGGTGACGAACTTCGGCACGATCCAGGGAACCGGCGGGACCGCCGTGAGTCTGCGGTCGTCCAACGCCCGGCTGATCGCGGAGGCGGGGTCGGTCATCATCGGCGCTGTTTATGGCGGTGGGGGTTCGCTGGAGTTGGCGGGCGGAAGCGACACCGTCTCAGGGTTTGGCTCCGTCGCGACCCTGACCGGTTCTGATACGATGAGCTTCAGCGCCTTCGGCGGCTATATGGTGGATGGGGGAACCTCCGTCCTGCTCACGGGCGCGGCGACCTTGGCCGCGGGCAAGTCCCTGATCAACCATGGCTCGCTGGCCGCCTCCGGGCTCCTGACCAACGACGGCGGGATCAGCGGCGGCGACGGCGGGAGCGGCAGATACAGCTATCTAACAGCTCGGGCCGGCGGCGACGGCGGCGTGGGGCTCAACCTTGCTGTCGGAGCCGGCCTGAACAACGGCGGCCAGATATCGGGTGGCGCCGGCGGCGCCAGCACCGGAGGCTTCTATCACGGCGCCGCCGGAGGAGTGGGCGGAATGGCGGTTGTCGCGGCCGCTGGTGACGCCATCGTAAACAGTGGCACGATTTTCGGCGGCGGCGGCGGCGCCAGCCGGTTCTCGAACTTCGATGCGCGCGCGGGGGGGGCTGGAGGTGACGCCATTCAACTATCCGATGGTGGATCGTTCACCGACAGCGCGGGTCTGGTTGAAGGCGGCGCCGGTGGCGCGGGTGGCGACGCCGCAAACTATACCGGCGGTTCCGGCGCCGCGGGTGGCGACGCGGTCCACGGGGGCATGACCGAGACGATCGTCAACGCCGGGACTTTGCAAGGCGGCGGCGGGGGCGGCGGCGGCGGTGGGGATTCACCCTACCAAGGCGGCAATGGTGGCTCCGCCGGCTCCGGCGGCGCGGGCCTTGAATTGCAGGCCCTCGGCTCGGTGTCCAACAGCGGAGCCATCGCGGGCGGCCAGGGCGGCCATGGCGGCTACAGCCGCACCAACCTTGCCGGCAGCGGCGGCGCCGGAGGGTTCGGGGTGGTGCTGAGCGGGACCGGAAGCCTGGCCAACAGCGGCGCTCTGTCCGGCGGGCACGGTGGCGCGGGCGGGGTTTGCCAGCTGTACAACGCTGGCATGGGCGGCGTGGGCGGCGTGGCGGCGGAGCTTCTCGCCGGCGGCGCCATAACCAATACCGGCCTGATCTTGGGCGGCGACGCCGGCGCGCCAGGAAGTCCGGGCCCGTACGCGGGCCGATCGGCGCCCGGCGCGGCGGGCGGCGCGGGCGCGGATCTTGCCGCCGGCGGCGCGTTCACCAACAGCGCTGGTCGCGTGCAGGGCGGGATGGGGAGCAACGGCAATGCGACGGAGTGGCCCGGCCGAACCGGCGGCGCCGGCGGCGCGGCGCTTGCGGCCGAAGGCTCGGCGACGATCGTCAACGGCGCGCTTCTCCAGGGCGGCGGCGGCGGCGCGGGCGGGAATGGCCCCGTATATGTCGGCGGTGACAACGGAGGCTCCGGCGGCGAGGGCGGTGCCGGAGCGGCGCTCGCTGGCGGCGGCTCGGTTTCCAACACCGGCACGATCGTTGGTGGCGCCGGGGGTGGGGGCGGACAAAGCTATGCCAATAATCCCGGCGGCGGCGGCGTTGGGGGCGTCGGCATCGATCTGGCCGCAGCCGCCGTGGCGTCCAACAGCGGCGCCATCACGGGTGGTCAGGGTGGCGCGGGGGGCTCGGCCAGCCGCTACAACGGCGCAATCGGCGGCAGCGGCGGCGCTGGGGCAAGGCTCGCGGCTGGCGGCGTCATTCTGAACACGGGGCTCATCGCCGGCGGTCAAGGCGGCTCGGGGGGCGCCCGCGGCGTGTTCGGTTCGCCCGGCGGAACAGGCGGAGTGGGAACGGGTGTCGTGTTGGCGAGCGGCGGGACGGTGGTCAATGGTTCGACGACGGCCACGACCGCGACGATCTGGGGGGGTGTGGGCGTCTATGCCGGCCTCGGCGGCGCGGCGACGGTGACCAACTTCGGCACGATCCAGGGGATCGGAGGGACGGCGGTGCAGTTCGCCAACGCCGGCGACCGGCTGATCGCCGAGGCCGGCTCGACGTTCATCGGCGCGGTTCGGGGCGGTGGCGGCACATTGGAACAGGCCGGCGGCGCTGGGACGATCACCGGCCTGGGCGGGGTGGGAACGATCAGCGGCGCGGAGGCGATCACCTTCAGCGGTTTCGGCGCCTATCAGATCGACGCGGGAAGCGCCTGGACCCTAATCGGAACCAACACCGTGGCCGGAGTCCTTTCGGGGGCCGGATCGGTGACGGTCGCCAGCGGCTCGACGACGCTGTCCGCCACCAACGGCTTCACCAGCGGGGTGACTGTGCAATCGGGAACCCTGGAGCTGGCGGCGGCCGGCGCGGGCGGGACCGGCGCCATCACCTTCGCCGGGCCGTCCACATTGCAGATTGACGCGGCGGCCCTGCCGGCCAGCGGCGGAACCTTCGCCAACACCATCGCGGGGTTCGGCGTCGGCGACAGCCTCGACCTCAGAGGATTGTCGTTCGCCAAAGGTCCTACCGCGACGCTGGCCGGCTCGACCCTGACGGTGAAGAGCGGGACGCGTACGGCGCAGTTCACGCTGAGCAGCCCGGCCGCCAAATACTTTGCTTACGGCGATGGCGCCGGCGGGGTGGTGGTCGATACGGTCGCCCCGGTCGCGGCGGGGTGGAAGACCGCGGTCAGCGGCGACTGGAGCGTCGCGGGCGACTGGAGTGGCGGCCAGACGGCCAACAGCCTGCAGACTAGCGCGACCATCGCGGTCGCCGGAACCTATACGGTGACCGTCGCGGCGGGCGAGAGCTTCCTCGGCCAGGCCCTGACCCTGAACAACGCCACAGCGACTCTGAGCCTGGCCGGAACGCTTGCCCTCGAGGGGACGGGCCTGACCCTGACCGCCGGGGCGTTGCAAATGGACGGCGGAACCCTGGGCGGCGGGGCGACTATCGCCACGTTGGGCAAGGTGTCGGGTTACGGAACGGTCACGGGCGCGGTCGCCAACTCGGCGACGACCACCGCCACGGGGGGAACGCTGCTGTTCGGCGGACCGGTCACCGGCGCGGGCCTTTATACCATCGCCAACGGCGCGACCCTGGCCTTTGGCGGGGCGGTGGCGGCCAAGACCATCACCTTCGCCGCCGGTGGGACCGAGACGCTGAAGCTGTCGGGAGCCCTCGCCGCGGCCAGCAGTGTCGCCGGCTTCGCCGCCGGCGATGTGATCGACATGGCCGGCCAGAGTGTCACTTCCGACAAGTTCGCCTCCGGCGTCCTGACCCTCTACAGCGGAACCAACGTCCTCGACACATTCAAGGTGGCGGGAACCTACACAGGCAAGATCTTCGCCCTCTCCAGCGACGGATCTGGGGGAACCGACATAACCCTGGCCGCCGACGCCGCGCCGGCGATCACCACCCCTGGGCCTCAGACCGCGAAGGCGGGGACGGCCCTGGCGATCGCGGGCGTCTTGATCGCCGACGCCGACGCGTTGATCGCCACCCAGACCATCACGGTGACGATCACCGACAAGGCCGGCCTGCTGTCGGCGACGGCGGCGACGGGAAGCACGGTCACGGGCTCGGGAACCAAGAAGCTGGTGATCTCCGGCCAGCTGGGCGTGGTCAACACCGACCTGGCGAGCCTGGGCTACGCTAGCGCCGCCGCCACCAGCGACACCCTCACCGTCGCGGCTATCGACGGCGTGGGCGGCGCGGCGCCGACGAGGACCATCATGGTCACCGTCGCCGCCGCCCCGACCGGGAGCCCGGCCGCCGGCCCCTCGCTGTTCAGCCAGTCCATGGCATCCCTGGGCGGACCGGCCGCCTCGGCGATGCTTACCGCAGCGCCCCAGACCAGGTCCGGCGCCCTGGTCAGCCTGTTGGCCAAGGGTGGGTGAACGCCGTCTGATTGGTGTCCGGCGCGGGGGTCGTGGTATTCGTCCGTGACGAGGCGGGGGTGTTGGTCATGGGCAGGCAAGCGAACGTGGCTGGCGGCCAAGCTTCCCTGGACCCCCAGGCGCTGTTCTCAGACCAGGCAATGCGGGCCCTCACCCGACATGCCGTCTTTCGCTCGGTGGCCGAGGCCCTGGCCGCCGAAGCGATCCGACATCACGAGCAATCGGACGCCGTTTCCCGCTGGTTGCTCAAGGACCTCGGCCGCTCTTCGATCTACGCGGCGGCGCTCGTCCTGCATGGCCTTCCAGGAGAACTGACCACGGGCGGCCTGATCAGCGTCGTCGCTGCCGGCGGTGTGGTCAGTCGTGGCCGCGTCATCAGCTTCGTCGATCACGCGCTGAGGGCTGGCCGTGTCGCGATCGCTCCCGGGTCCGCGCCCTGGACCCAGAGGCTGTTGATCCCGCATCCGGTGTTCATCGACGAGTTCCGACAGCGGGTGGCGGGGCCTCTCCGGGCGATGAGTCCGCTGGCGCCCAGCCTCGGGCGGACCGCCGATCGGCTCTCGGACGACTCCCTGCTAGCTCTCGTCTGTTGGAGAGGCGGGCAGGTCGCCACGCAGGCGGAACGGCTCGGCGCGCGGCGCCTTCCCACTATAGAGGTCTTCCTGCACCGGGAGGGAGGGATGAGGGTGCTGCAGGCGCTGCTCCTGCGCCAGGATCCGACGCGCGAGCGTCTTCTGGAGGTCGCGGACCTGTCCAGAGTTCACGTCGCTCGCGCCGCCGGCGTCTCCCGCATGCAGGTCAACCTCCTGCTCAAGGACGCCGAGGCCCTCGGCGTGCTCGCCTACGACCCTGGCGGTCGCATCCACTTCCATCCCTCGTTCAACGAGAGCTACGAACTCTGGGTCGCCATGCAAGTGCAGGGCGCGCGGCTGATCGCCGAGACCGTGCTGGGCCACCAGACGTAAGTTTTCGTCATTCTTGGCGCTCTGCCGCTCCGAGGCGTCAATGTGCGTCCGTCGCGCATTAAATGGCTCGCCCGCTCCCGGGCGCGCGTGGCTGCGAGGGCGGGCGGCGTGCGCGAATGACCACCAAGACTCTCCCGGGCAGTCTCCCATCCGGCTACAACCTGTCATCCAACGATTCCGACGTCAGCGTCGTCAGCAGGGCCTATTTGCAGGGGATCGGGCTTGCAACGCCCTACTTGGCG
>JANYFU010000400.1 GCA_025359665.1 Caulobacteraceae bacterium | reverse complement strand
GCCGGCTCCTCCAGGAACCCAAGGGAGACTTCCGGGGCGCTGTCGATCAGGTCTTCACGCAACCGGTGGTCTGGGAGAAGGTCCGCCAAGACCGACTTGGGGAGCCAGTTCGGCCAGGGTGGGGCGCGGCCCTGTCGCGCGCGCCGCCTGATACGCTCGGCCAAGGCCGCGGGCGCGGTGTCGAACCAGCTCCGTCCCGAATGGGGCAGAAGGGCGTCGACAAAGATGACGCCCTGAAGCAGATCGCCCGCATATTGGCCTATCACCGGAACGAGCGAGCCGGCGCCGCTGTGAGCGACCAGAATTGTTGGGCCGGCAATCTGCCGAGCCGCGGTTTCGCCGAACGCTTCATAGAATTTTCCGCCAACCGTCAGCGCCTCCCTCAGATCGAGCGACAGGGCGCGCATGCCAATGTGGTCAAGGGCCTCCTCAACCGATCGCCAGGACGACGGACCCAAAAAAGGACTGTGAACGAGCGAGAACGTCAGCAAGGGTTGAGCCATCAAGGTCCCGATCGTTGAGGGAGGTCACCCGAACCCGCCTCACCCGCTCGGTCAAGGCGCTCCGGAAGGATTGAAAACCCATGCTGAGCCAGACTCCCGACACCGACCTCGAGAGGTTGCGCGCGATCTGCCTGCCGCTCCCCGAAACCGGCGAGAAGATATCGCATGGCATTCCGGCCTTTCATGTCGCCAACCGGATGTTCGCCTATTTCCGGCACAATCATCACGGCGACGCCATGACGGTGGTGTGCGTGAAGACCACCGGCCGCGAGGAACAGGAGATGCTGATCGATGCCGATCCGGTGCTCTACAGCTGGCCCGCCTATATCGGTCCCAGCGGCTGGATCGCCATGAGCCTGGCGCCGCCCGACACCGACTGGGGACATATCGAGGCCAGGGTTCGCGTCAGCTATGATCTGGCCGCGCCGCGCCCGCGGCGGCGTCCGGAACTCTAGCGCGATCCATGCCGTTTCTCAGGCGTAAACGCTTTCACGCGCCCGGAGCCCGAGCAAAGCCTTCGCATGAGCGGATTCGACGAAAGCGATTTTCTGGACGGCCTCTATCGAGCCGTGATCGAGCCTGGGCTTTGGGTGTCGGTGCTGGAGCGGCTCGCCGATCTGGTCGGCGCTTCAAGCGCATTTCTGTCGCAACTGGACGTGGTGAGCGGCGCGGGACAGGGCGTGATCGCCCGCGTCGATCCGGCCATGCCCGAACTCTATCTGCGTCACTACGCGGACAAGAACATTCTGTCGCTGGTCAGCGACCCCCATGACTACAAGAAATCGTGGACGCCGCTGATCCTCACCGATGAGGATTGGGTGGCCAAGGAGACGCTGACGCGCAGCGAATATTACAACGATTTTCTGAGGCCCCAGGACATACACTCCATCCTGATGATCAGGCTGGCGCTGCGCGACTCGACGGTCAGCGCGGTCAATCTGCACCGGGGCCGTTCCAGCGAGCAGTTCGCCGGCGGCGATCTGGAAACCATGCGCCGTCTGCATCCGCACCTGATCCGCGCGTTCAGACTGAGCGAGCAGCTGGCGATGGATCGCCGGGCCGACCGGGACGCGGCGACCCTGTTCGAGCTATCCTCGCACGCGCTGTTCCTGGTGGACGAAGGCGGGCGGGTGTTGCGGGTGAACCGGGCCGGCGAGGCGCTGACGCGCCTGGGCGTGGGCCTCGGCATGATCGGCGGCCGGCTAGGCGCGGTCCAGCCGGCCGCCGCGCGCCGCCTGGACGCGCTGATCCGCCGGGCCACGACACCGGAAGCCGAGCACCGCGGCGGCGGCTCGATGCGGCTCGACTCCGCGGACGGCGGCTTGCCGCTTCTGATCGCCGTATCACCGGTGCGGCCCAGCCCGACGCCTTTCCTGGAGGCCTCGGCCAGGGCCATCGTCTGCGTCACCGACCTGGCGGGCGACATCGCGCTGCCCCCCGATCGCCTGCGCGAGGCCTTCGACCTGACCGCGGCGGAAATCCGCGTGGCTTCGGCTCTGCTCGCGGGGGCTAGCCCGAGGGAGGCGGCGGCGAAGCTGGGCGTCAGTCCCAACACGGTGCATGTCCATATGGCGCGCATCTTCGCCAAGACCGGCGTCCGGCGCCAAAGCGAGCTGATGCGCCTGATGATGCGCAATCTGGGCGCCGATATCGGTTAGGGGTGGAGCCGGCAAGGCATTGGAAGCCGGGGGTTTACAGCCTACCATCGCCACCGCCGGGGGTCCGGTCCGCCACGGAGACCGGCTTGGAAGATACATCGATCTTCACGCGCGAGGGTGGGCTGCGCCAGGACCTGACCAAGGGCCAGGTGATCATGATCAGCCTGGGCGGGGCTATCGGCACCACCCTGTTCCTCAGCAGCGGCGTGGCGCTGGGCTACGCCGGGCCGTCGGTGCTGGTCAGCTATGCGATCGCCGGATTTGTCGCGCTGGTGATGGTTTTCAGCCTCTCCGAGATGGCCGTCGTCCATCCGGCGGCGGGATCGTTCGGAACCTATGCGGAAACCTATCTGGGTCCGTGGGCCGGTTTCGTGACCCGCTACACCTATTGGATCGCCCAGGTGATCGCCACCGGCTTCGAGGCGGTGGCCGCCGGCATCTATATGACATGGTGGTTCCCGGGCTCGCCGGTATGGATCTGGTCGCTGGGGTTCGCCTCGATCGTGCTGTTCGTCAACGCCCGATCGGTGGGCAGCTTCGGCACGGTGGAATACTGGTTTTCGTTCATCAAGGTGACCGCCATCGTGCTGTTCATCATCCTGGGCCTCTGCCAGATCCTGGGCGTCGGGTCGCCGCCCGTGGGGCTGCACAACCTCTATCAGCTTCCCGGCGGCTTCTTTCCGCATGGGCTGAGGGGGACGTGGATGGCGGTGATCCTGGGGCTGCTGTCGTTCGTCGGCATCGAGGTGATCGCGGTGACCTCCGGCGAAGCGGTGGACCCGAAGACCACCATCCCCGCGGCCCTGCGCACCACCGCGTTGCGGATTTTCCTGTTCTACGTGCTCGCGCTCGGGGTGGTGGCGGCCCTGATCCCCTGGACCCAGACCGGCGGCAGCGTGACGGTGACGCAGAGCCCGTTCGTCAAGGTTCTGGCCCAGACCGGCGTCCCCCAGGCGGCCGGCCTGATGAACTTCGTCATCGTCAGCGCCGCGCTGTCGGGCATGAACACCAACGTCTATCTGTGCTCGCGAATGCTGTTTTCCCTGTCCCGAGGCGGCTATGCGCCGCGCTTTCTGGGCCGGTTGAGCAAGGCGGGAAGCCCGGTGGCCGCGACGCTGCTGTCGGGCGCCTGTATCCTGATGGCGGCGGGCTTGGCGCGGTTCACCCCCAAGGCCTACAGCTATCTCCAGGGCGTGGCGCTGTTCGGAGCCATCACCGTGTGGGTGCTGATCCTGGTCAGTCACCTGGCCTTCCGGCGAGCGCATAAGGCCGCCGATCTGCCGGTGCGCATGCCGCTCTATCCGATCATGCAGATCGCCGGCTTGGCCGTGCTGACCGCTCTGCTGATCACCATGGGACTGGACAAGGACTGGAACCTGTCGTGGAAGGTCGGCGTGCCCTGGCTGGCCGTGCTCAGCCTCGGCTACTGGTTGTGGAAGAGACGCGCGACGAAGGCGATCGCGCTCGGGGGTGTAGATGCCTGAGACCGTCCGCCTGCCGACCGCCGCCGAGGTCGACACAGCCCGCGCCAACATCGTCGGGGTCGCGCGGCGCACGCCGCTGTGGCGCCTGGACGTGGATATTCCCGGCGTGCGCATCCACCTGAAGCTGGAAAACCTGCAGCCGCTGGGCTCGTTCAAGATCCGCGCGGCGGTCAATGCGATCAAGGCCGTGGGCGAGGACGCGGTGCGCGGCGGCATCCTTTCGGCCAGCGCCGGCAACTTCGGCCTGGGCCTGGCCCACGCGGCCCAGCGGATCGGCGCGCCGGTGACCATCGTGGTTCCCGACGGCTCGGCCGCCACCAAGGGCGCGGCACTGGAGGCGCTGGGCGCCCGGGTGATCCGCGTGCCGTTCGACGACTGGTGGCAAGTGCTGACGACGCGGCGGTTCGACGGCGCGGAGGGGGTGTTTTTCCATCCGGTGGCGGAATCGGCGGTGGTGGCCGGCAACGCCACCATCGGCGCCGAGCTGCTCGAAGACCTGGACGCCTTCGACACCGTCATCGTCCCGTTCGGCGGCGGCGGCCTGGTCAGCGGCATCGGCTCGGTGATGCGGCGCGAGCGACCCGCAACACGGATGATGGTGGTCGAATCTCAGGCC
>JANYFU010000334.1 GCA_025359665.1 Caulobacteraceae bacterium | reverse complement strand
GTAGAACCGCGCCAGGTCGGCCTTCATCGATTTCAGGGCGTCGGTGTTCAGATAGACCATGTGGCCCGACGGATAGTAGGCGAACCGAACATTGCCCTTGAGGGCCGGGTCCAACTGCATATGGCCGAGGTCATATTCGGTGCCGAAGAACGGCGTCGCGAAGTCGTAGAGGCCGTTCAGCGAATAGAGCAGCAGATGCGGATTCTGGCGCATGGCCGCCGACAGGTCGAGCGCCACGTCGGCGGGGGTGTTGTCACTCTCGCCTCGTCCACTCGGCGCGCGGTGCTTGAAGTCCCACTGGATGCCGGCTGAATAGAACGTCGGCCGGTAGCTCAGATCGCTGGTGAAGCCCAGGTCGGCGGTCAGATAGTGATGGAAAGCGGATACGAAGGCGCCGGTGATGCCCGTATCCGAGGCGTCGAATTCCGGCGTCTCGCCCGCCGCGTCCACATCGGCGCCGGTGAAGCGCGCGTCATATCGGCCGATAGTCAGACGCCGGTCGCGCAGCAATTCCTTTCGGAACCGCCCCGGCGTGACCCGCAGGTCAGCGTCAAGAATGAAACCCACCGAAAGACCCGTGTAGGCCGCCAGTTTCTGGGCGATCGCCTGGCGCTCGGCGGGATCGATATCCTGGCCCTTGGCCAGGGCCAGGGCATAGGGGCCGCGCGAGAAGTCGCGAACCTGATGCAGGAAGGCCGTCAGATCGGCCGGTGGGCTGGCGAGGCGGTTGTGATAGGCCGCCGCCGCCGCATAGCTGGGCAGATAGTTGATCAGTTCCTGATCGAAGCCGGGATCGCGCCGGCCATAGTTGAGGATCGAGGACAGCAGAATTACGCCGTTGAGCTGGACCCCATCCTGCTGCAGACGATAGGCGAGGCCGGCTGAGCGGGTGGTGCCGTAGGACTCACCGAAAATCAGCTTCGGGGAGTTCCATCGGTCATAGACGGTCAGATAGCGTTCGATCCCCCGCGCGAAAGCGTCGATGTCCGGGTCCGTGCCCCAGAACGCCGCCAGCTTGGTGTCGCCCAGCGGCCGCGAAAATCCTGCCCCGGGAGCGTCGAGGAAGACCATATCCGACTTGTCGAGCAGGCTGTCCGGATTGGCCACCAAGGTAAAGGGTGGCCCCCGGGTCGGCCTGGGGCTGTCGGTGGCCACCCGGACCGGACCGAGCGAGCCCATATGCAGCCAAAGCGTCGAGGAGCCAGGACCGCCATTGTATAGGAACGTAACCGGCCGCGCCGCCCCCTGACCGCCGTCGACCGTATAGGCCACATAGAACATCGACAAGGTCGGCTTGCCCTCGTCATTGCGCACCGTCAGGGTTCCGGCGGTGGCCGTGTAGGCGATGGATCGTCCGCCGATCACCGCCTGATGGTGGGTGACCTTTCGAATCTCGACGATCGGCGCGGTGGCGACCTCGGCGTCCGACAGCTTATGGCACCGCGCGCGATCGGCGCGCATATCTGCCCCCCGCGCGCCGTCGGCCGTTGGCGCGTCGCACGCGGGATCGGGGCGGCCAGCTTCCGTCGGAGTCGGAGCCGCCAGGCCGGGCGGGACTTCGGCGGCGACCGGCTGTGTCCGGCTTCCGGCCGATTGCGCCCCGACCGCGCCGCCGGCGATCATGAAAAGGCCGACCGCGAAAATCCTCAAGCCACGCATAGCTATTCCCCGAGAGTCAGGCCGCCCGTCGAAGGCGCCGACGCGCCGCCGCCGTCCAGAGCCTTTTGCATCATCACGATATCGACCCATCGGCCGTGCTTGAAGCCGACGGCCCGCAGCACCCCGCCCGGCTCGAAACCGAGCGACCGGTGCAGGCCGATGGAGCCGGCGTTGCCGCTGTCGCCGATGACGGCAATGAGCTGGCGCAGGCCAAGCGCCGCGCTCCGGTCGATCACGCCCTGAAGCAGCGCCTTACCGATCCCTCGGCCAAGCACTTCCGGCGCGACGTAGACGCTGTCCTCCGCCGCGTAGCGATAGGCGGCGCGCAGGCGAAAGGGGTTCGCATAGGCGAAGCCGATCACCCGGTCGGTCTGCGCCACCAGATAGGGCAAGCCCCGGGAGCGAACACCCTCCAACCGGGTCGCCATCTCGTCGGACGAGGGCGGAATTTCTTCAAACGTGCCGAGGCCATGCAGCACATGGTGACCATAGATGGCGGCCAGGACGGGCGCGTCGGTTGGCGTGGCGTCTCGCAGGATCACGGGGCCGCCTCGCCTTGCACCGCCCAGACCGCGAAGGCGTAGTCCATGGCGACCTCCTTGAGGTGATCGAACCGCCCGGACGCGCCGCCGTGCCCAGCCTCCATATTAGTAGCCAGCAGGATCGGCCGTCCGCTGGTAGTGTAATCGCGAAGCTTGGCGACCCACTTTTCGGGTTCCCACCAGGTGACGCGGGGGTCCGAAAGCCCCGCCCGGGCCAGGATCGCCGGATAAGGCTTCGCCGCTACGTTGTCGTAGGGGCTGTAGCTGGCGATGTAGTCATAGGCCTCCGGGTCTTCCAAAGGATTGCCCCACTCGGGCCACTCCGGCGGGGTCAGCGGCAAGGTCGTGTCGCTCATGGTGTTCAGAACGTCCACGAACGGCACGGCGGCGATGATCCCGCCCCAAAGCTCGGGCCGCATATTGGCCACGGCCCCGACCAGCATGCCTCCCGCCGAGCCGCCGTAGGCGACGATCCGGCCCGGAGCGCCGTAACCCTCGGCCACGAGATGGTCGGCGCAGGCGATGAAATCGGTAAAGCTGTTCTTCTTCTTGAACTTTCGGCCATCCAGGAACCAGCCCCAGCCTTTGTCCGAGCCCCCGCGCACGTGGGCGCTAGCCCATACCCAACCCCGATCGACCAGACTGAACACCTGGGTGGAAAAGGTCGCGGTGTTAGGGTGACCGTAGGCGCCATAGCCATAGAGCATCAACGGCGCTGAACCATCGAGGGGTGTTCCCTGCTTCATAAGGACCGTGACCGGGACCGTCTCGCCATCCGGCGCCGGCGCCCAGAGCCGGCGCACCTCATAGTCGGCTGGATCGTGGCCGGAGGGCACCGACTGGGTCTTGCGGAGAGTCCGCTGGCGGGTGGCCATATCATAGTCGAACCACTGCCGCGGCGTCGTCGGCGATTGATAGACGAACCGGGTCAGGCTGGTTTCATACTCGTGGCCACCGCTGAGATTGAGGGCATAGGCGTCCTCATCGAAGTCGACGACGTGTTCGGATTCATCCCGCGCCACCACCACCAGCCGATCGCAGGCATTTTCCCGCTCGAGCCGGACCAGATGGTCCTTGAACGGCGCCATGCCGCCGATCAGGACGCCCGGCCTATGGGCGATCCATTCACGCCAGGTCGCCCTGGCCGGGATCGAGGCTTCCGACACCATGAGCTTGAAATCCACGGCGCCGCCGGCGTTGGTGCGGATCAGCCACCGGTCGCTCCAATGATCCAGGTCATAGCGCACGCCGGCCTCGCGGTGCTGCGCGATGACTGGCGCCGCCGTGGGGTCGGCGGCGGGAATCAGCCAGTCTTCGCTGGTTTCCTGGTTCTGGATACCGATCAGAATATGGCTGTCGTCGGCGGTGACACCGACGCCCAGGAACATACCATCGTCGATCTCCTCATAGACCAGCACGTCATCGCCGCCGCGCACGGGCCGGCGGAAGACCTTGGCGGGCCTGGCGTTCTCGTCCCGCCACACCCAGAATAGCCACCGGGAGTCGGGTGAAAACACGAAGGAGCCCGAAGCACTCTCGGGTCCGCCCTCGAGCACTTCGCCGGTAGCCAGATCGCGCAGAAAGATGCGGTGGTATTCCGAGCCCTGGTCGTCGGCGGCCCAGGCATAGAGGGCGTGGTCGGGTGAGTGGGACGCGGCGTCCAGGGCGTAGAATGCCTTGCCGGCCGCTTCGACCTCTTCGTCGAGCAATACCTGTTCGCCGCCATCCTCGCCTCGCGGGCGGCGGACGTGGCGGGGATGTTGCGCGCCGACCGCATAGCGGCTGAAGTAATCAAAGGGTCCGTCGGGCGTCGGAACCGAACTGTCATCCTCTTTGAGGCGACCCTTCATCTCCTCGAATAGCCGCGCCTGAAGTGGCTCGGTGGGAGCCAGCAACGCCTTGGAATAGAGATTCTCGGCATCGAGGTGCGCGCGGATATCGTGACTGACCACCGCGGGATCGCGTAGCACCGCCTGCCAATTGTCGTCCTTCATCCAGGCATAGTCATCGACCCGTACGCGGCCGAGCTGTTCGATGCGCCGAGGGACCTTGCGGGGGCGGGGGGGAATCTGATCGGCCATCCCGGTCTTTTGCGTCGCCGCGCGGGTTGAGGCAATGGCGCCAGACACCCCAACCCGGTGGCGCGTCGCGCGTCGATCAGACGCCTCGGGAAGCGGCCTCGACCGCTGGCGCGGGAAGCGAAATTTCAAAGCGAGCGCCGGGGCCGGGATGGGTCACGAGGTCGCCCTGAACCTGGGCCACCAGGGATTGGACCAAGCTCATCCCAAGGCTGCCTGGGCGCGCGGCCGACTCGTCCGGAAGCCCAGCGCCATTGTCGGTGACCCGCAGAACAAGCGCGGCCCCGACGCGACCGAACCAGACCGAAATAACCCCGCGCCCGGGCCGCGGATAAGCATATTTGACCGCGTTGGTGACAAGTTCGTTCACGACCATGCCAAGCGGAACCGCGATGTCGATGGGCAGAACCGCCGGCTCGGCGTCCACAACAATGGCAATACGTTCATCATCCACAAGGGTCCGGGCTAAGCTGGCGCACAGATCTCGTAGATAGGCGCCGAAGTCGACCTCGTTCCGACGTGACCCGCGGTAGAGCGCCGTATGCACCTCGGCAATGCCCTGCACACGCGCGGCCGCCTTGTGGAGCTCGTCACGAAGCGTCGATTGTGCGCCGCGCGCCTGCAGATTGAGAAAACCAGCGACGAGCGCTAAATTATTCATGATCCGGTGGTTCAGTTCACTGAACAATTCAGCCTGATAAGCTTCGGACCGTTTTTGATCGGTAATGTCTATATAGAGCAATGCCAGACGGTCATCCGTCACGGGATTTATGCGAATTTCGTACCAGTGGGCATTCTGTTCAAAGCAATACTCCAGCTTCAGAGGTTCTTTATTCCGTAAGACGCGATCGCACAGCGCCAACCAGGCGGCCCATTCACCCGGCGTCTGGCTAAGCCGCTTGCCCACGGCCTCCGGTCCCAGACCCAATATGAGTTGAAGCGCCGGATTGATTTCGAGGATTGCATAGTCGACCAACTGGCCCGGTTCATCGCGGATTGTTTCGCACAACACAAAACCCTCCGACATGGTCTCAAAGAGGATGTTGTAGTTCAAATTCTGATCGACAATGGCCTTGCGGCTGTGTTCCAGCCGCCGGACGACCGAGCGCATATAGGCCCCGAGGGCGACCACGCCGCTGACCATGCCGACGAACAGAAACAGGTTGAGGCCTGCCGCGAGATCCGGCACGGCGAAACCGTGGACAGGTTGCAGAAACATGTACCATCCGGTCACCACGGCGGCTACGCCCGTCACCGCGCCAGCCCGCCATCCGCCGACGAAAGAGATCACGATCAGCCCAGGGAAATAGAGCGCGAAGGGTAGAATTCCGGGCACGATAAACCCCAAAGTCCACCGAAGCCCGGTAGCGCCAGCCGCTACGACGATCCCAGCCGCCAACTGACTGCTTGGACGATCCAATCGCGCGCCGCCCATGAGCGATAGCAAACCCGTCTCCGCGCGAGCATGCTCGGTGTCCAATATAGGCACCCAAGCTTGTCCTTCTGTTTTGAAAATGGAATGAAAGAGGTTAAAATTGCGCGAAAGAGAAGATGCTACATCGAAACTACACGCCTGAAATCACGTGTCGAGGGTGGGTGGCAAGTTATCAATAAACTGTTGGTTTGGATTTGAAATTCATCGTGATTTGCTGTGTCGCGGTTCAGCGCCACGCATAGTTGAAGCTGACGCTGATGCGCGGGGCCTTTGCCGCATTGACCAGCACCTCATGACGCAGCCAGCTTTCCCACATGTAGACCGTCCCGGGGACAGGATCGAGGCGGACGAAGGCGCGCGCGCTCTCCGGCGCGTCCGCCAACCGGGGCGGGGCGGCCATCATATGGGCCAGCCGGGGGTCCTCCAGCCGCAGGCAACCGGCGCCTGACGGCGCGACTATATAGACCGTGCCCGAGACCACGCTGTGGGGATGGATATGACCGGAGTGAGCCGCGCCGGGGCGCAGGACGTTGACCCATAGGCCATCAAGGACCAATCGGCCGCGCGCACCGAGATCGAACGCGAGGCTTTTGGCGAACGTCGCCGCATGCCTGTCCAGGCGACGCTTGAGATCGCCGAAAACAGTGGCTCGCGTGGGCAGGTCGTTCAAGGACGCGTATGAGGTGTAGCCGCCATAGCCATGGGTCTTGCACCAGGCCTTCCCCGCCCGATCTTCGGTGGCCAGCATCAGGCAGGCTTCTTCCAACTCGGCGTTGAAGGCCGGGAAGTCTCGCGCCTTGGCCAGCGAGGCTTCATAAAGCTTGGTGACGAACAGTTCGCGGATCGAGGACATGGACAACCGATGATCGAGGCCTCTTGCCACTGTGGCGCGGTAAGGCTGGCCGTCAATCAGTTGCCCGCCTGGGTAAAGGACTGCAACTGTTCGATCTGTCGGCGCCTGGGAGTCCTGTGGGTCTATTTTGAGCCCGGCGACGTCGAGGTGGCGGGAGAGGATGCGACGACGGCCTATATGTGGGCCGACCGGTTGATCGCCTTTCACCACTGCCGGCGATGCGGCTGCGCCACCCATTGGCTGGCCATTGATCCAGCCATTCAAAGGATGGGCGTCAATGCCCGCCTCTTCGACCCAGACCTCGTCTCGCGGCTCAGGGTGCGGCGGTTTGACGGCGCCGCGACCTGGACCTTCTTCGACGAGATTCAAGATTTATGATCAACGGTCAGGAATGGCCTCGCCATCCGGCCATCAAGCTTGATACTCTGGTAAAAGGGCGTTCCGTTCGCCGAGGGAGGTATCTTGTCTCAAGTCGATTTCATCGCGCCCGATAGCGCCGAGAAAGCCTCCCGGGCGCTTCTCGCCGCTGGCGCAAGACCGCTGAGCGGCGGAACGGACCTTCTGGTTCAACTGCGCGCGGGTCGGCTGCCGCCCGGCATGATCGTGGATCTGAAGCGTATCCCGGGCGCGGTCGGCATCAGGCAGGAAGTCGGAGGCTTCGTCATAGGGGCGGCGACACCAGGCATGACGCTCAGCGAGCACCGGGCGCTGGGTCTGGCTTGGCCGGGGGTTGTGGAAGCGGCCAATCTGATCGGATCGACTCAGATTCAGGGACGGGCATCGATGGCCGGGAACCTCTGCAACGCTTCGCCAGCCGCCGATAGCGTTCCAGCCCTGGTGGCCGCGCGGGCGACCTGCCTGATCGTCGGCACGAGCGGCCGACGCATGACCCCCGTCGAATCCATCGCGGTTGGTCCAGGGCGCACGTCGCTGGCCCCCGGTGAGTTCGTGTTGGAAATTCATCTGCCGGCGCGGCCGGCGCGATCGGGCGACGCCTACCTGCGGTTCATTCCCAGGACTGAAATGGATATCGCGGTGGTCGGCGTCGCCGTGAACCTGACCTTGGACGACACGGGGGTGGTGTTGGACGCCCATGTGGCTTTGGGCGCCGTCGCCCCGACCGTGCTTCTGGTCCCAGACGCCGCCGCGGCCCTGATCGGGTCCAAACTTGACGACGCGGCCCTGGACCGGCTCGATGCGGCGGCGCGCGCGGCCTGCCATCCGATCAGCGACAAACGCGGCACCATCGAATTCCGCACCAAGATCGCGGGCGTTTTGGCTAGGCGAGCGGCGGTGATCGCCCATGGCCGCGCGGAGAAGAGATCATGAGCAAGCGACAACACATCTCAGCCGTCGTGAACGGCGATCCGGTCGAGTTCCTCAGCGCGCCCGGAACCACCCTGCTCGACGCCCTGCGCGACGAACTTGGCCTGACAGGCTCCAAGGAGGGTTGTGGGTCCGGCGACTGCGGCGCGTGCAGCGTTATTCTGGACGGCCGCCTGGTCTGTTCGTGCCTGGTGCTGGCCGTCGAGGCCGAGGGCCGGCGGGTCGAAACCATCGAGGGCCTGGCCGATGGTGGGACGCTGCACCCTCTGCAGCAGAAGTTCCTGGAACACGCCGCCCTGCAGTGCGGATTTTGCACACCCGGCATTCTGGTCGCGGCCAAGGCCCTGCTCGACGCCAATCCCGACCCAACCGAGAGCGAGGCGCGCTATTGGCTGGCGGGGAACCTGTGCCGATGCACGGGCTATGATAAGATCATTCGAGCCGTGATGGATGCGGCGGCTGAACTTCGGCAAGTGAGGGTCTGATGAGCGACGTGCTTGAGCGGCCGGAATCGGCGATTCGCGACTCCGCGCCCCTGGATGACGGCCATCTGAAGGTCGTCGGAACCCGGCCGATCCGCCCGGACGGCGCTGAAAAGGTCACTGGAAAGGCGCTCTATGGCGCCGATCTGGCGATGCCCGGCATGCTGGTGGGCAAGATCAAGCGCAGCCCCCACGCTCACGCCCGGATTGTCTCGATCGACACGCGCAAGGCCCGGGCGCTGGCGGGCGTGAAGGCCATCGTCACCGCCGCCGATTT
>JANYFU010000321.1 GCA_025359665.1 Caulobacteraceae bacterium | reverse complement strand
GATCTGGTTCGCGTGGTGGCCCGGATCGAGGCGCTGACCGCATTCCTGGCCACCGCGGACGGCGCCAACCTTCTGGCGGGCTACAAGCGCGCCTCCAACATCCTGGCCGCCGAAGCCAAAAAGGCTGCGCTTCCTGTGGGCGAGCCTTCGCGAACCGCGGAGCCGCCCGAGGAATCGGCTCTGTTCGACGCCCTCGCCGCGGCGCGACCGTCGATCGATATGGCTCTGGCGGCCGAGGGTTTCGCCGGCGCGATGATCGCCCTGGCCGGTCTGCGCGCGACCGTTGATGCTTTCTTCGAAAAGGTCCTCGTCAACGCCGACGATCCCGGGATTCGCGCCAATCGCCTGCGGCTTTTGGTCTGGGTTCGCTCCGAAATGGGCAAGGTCGCGGACTTCGCGCTGGTTTCGGGATGACGGCGCGGGGGTTGGGGGCTTAATGGGAAAATCCCTCGGTCAGGAATGATCCTATGAATACCGCGACGCAAACCGTTCCGACCGACGCTGCATTGGCCAAAATCCAGTGGGTCTACGCCTTCGGGGGCGGTTCCGCCGACGGCGGCGCGCAGATGAAGAACTTGCTGGGCGGCAAGGGGGCCAATCTGGCTGAGATGTCGTCGCTTGGCCTTCCGGTTCCCCCCGGTTTCACCATCACCACCGAGGCCTGCAACCACTTCTACGGCCAGGGGCGGGTCTATCCGGCCGGCTTGAAAGACCAGGTGGCCGCCGCCTTGGCCAAGGTCGAGACGCTGGTGGGCAAGGGTTTCGGCGACGCCGCCAATCCGCTGCTGGTGTCGGTGCGATCGGGCGCCCGCGCGTCGATGCCGGGCATGATGGACACCGTTCTCAACCTCGGCCTCAACGACACCACCGTGGAAGGCCTGGCGGCCCTGGCCGGCGACCGGCGGTTCGCGTTCGACAGCTATCGCCGTTTCATTCAGATGTATTCGAACGTCGTGCTTGGCCTCGACCACCACACGTTCGAGGAGATCCTCGATGATCGCAAGGACGCGCTGGGCGTCAGTGTCGACACCGATCTGAGCGCCGACGACTGGCGGGGCGTGGTCGACGCCTACAAGGCCGAGGTCAAGCGCGAGCTGGGCAAGCCGTTTCCCCAGGACCCCCAGGAGCAGCTATGGGGGGCGGTCGGCGCGGTGTTCGACAGCTGGATGAACGATCGCGCCCAGTTCTATCGGCGGCTGCACGACATTCCCGAGGCCTGGGGCACGGCGGTCAATATCCAGTCGATGGTGTTCGGCAACATGGGCGACACCAGCGCCACCGGCGTCGCCTTCACCCGCAACCCATCGACGGGCGAGGACCGCCTCTACGGCGAGTTCCTGATCAACGCCCAGGGCGAGGATGTGGTGGCTGGTATCCGCACCCCCCAGCCCCTGACTCGCGCCGCGCGCGAGGAGATGGGCGAAACGGCGCTCTCCATGGAAGAGGCGATGCCCCAGGTGTTCGTCCAGTTCCGCGACGTGGTGGGGCGGCTCGAACGCCACTACCGCGACATGCAGGATATCGAATTCACCGTCGAGCGCGGCCGCCTCTACATGCTGCAGACCCGCAACGGCAAGCGCACCGCCAAGGCGGCGCTGAAGATCGCCGTCGACATGGCTCAGGCCGACCTGATCACCCATGAAGAGGCGATCCTGCGCGTCGATCCCGCCTCGCTCGACCAGCTGCTACATCCCACGATCGATCCGGCGGCGGCCCGCCAGGTGATCGCCACGGGGCTGCCGGCCTCTCCGGGCGCGGCCACCGGCAAGATCGTTTTCACCGCCGAGGCCGCCGAGCGCGAGGGGGCGACCGAGGATGTAATCCTGGTGCGCGATGAGACCTCGCCCGAGGATATTCGCGGCATGGACGCGGCGCGCGGCGTCGTCACCGCCCGGGGCGGCATGACCAGTCACGCCGCCGTGGTGGCCCGGGGCATGGGCCGTCCCTGCGTGTCGGGGGCCGGGGAACTGAGCATCAACGCCGAAAAGGGCGAGATGCGCGCCCGCGGCAAGATCTGGCGGGCCGGGGATATCATCACCATCGACGGCTCGCGCGGCGAGGTTCTGGCCGGCGCCATCGCCATGGTCGAGCCCGAGCTTTCGGGTGATTTCGGGGTGCTGATGGGTTGGGCCGACTCGGTGCGCCGCCTGAAGATCCGCGCCAACGCCGAAACCCCTCTGGACGCCCGCACCGCCCGGCAGTTCGGAGCCGAGGGCATCGGCCTGGTGCGCACCGAGCACATGTTCTTCGATGAAGTGCGCCTCGCCGCCATGCGCGAGATGATCCTGGCCGACGACGAAGCTGGCCGCCGGGCGCCCCTGGCTCGGATCCTGCCGATGCAGCGTGGCGATTTCGTCGAATTGCTGAATATCATGGATGGCTATCCGGTCACCTTCCGCCTGCTCGATCCGCCGCTGCATGAGTTCCTGCCCCATACCGAGGAAGAGGTGGCGGCGGTGGCCAGATCCACCGGGCTCGACGCGGCCAAGTTGCTGCGGCGGGCTGAGGACCTGCGCGAGAGCAACCCGATGCTCGGCCACCGCGGTTGCCGCCTGGGTGTGTCCTATCCGGAAATCTACGAAATGCAGGTCCGGGCGATCATTGAGGCGGCTTGCGAGGTGGCGGCCTCCGGAAAGTCCAGTCCGCACCCGGAAATCATGCACCCGCTGGTGGCCAAGCCCGAGGAGATGAACTTCCTGCGCGGCCTCACCGACCGGGTGGCGAAACAGGTGATGGCCGAACGGGGCGTGACCATCGCCTACAGCGTCGGCGCCATGATCGAGTTGCCGCGCGCCGCCCTGTGCGCCGGCGATCTGGCCAAGAGCGCCGAATTCTTTTCCTTCGGCACCAACGATCTGACCCAAACCACCTTCGGCATCAGCCGCGACGATTCCGGCCGGTTCCTCAACGCCTACATCGACAAGGGTATTTTCGAGAAGGACCCCTTCGTCTCCATAGATGTCGATGGCGTCGGCGCCCTGGTCAAAATCGGCGCCGAGCGTGGTCGGGCCGCCCGGCCCGACGTCAAGCTGGGCATCTGCGGCGAGCATGGCGGTGATCCGGCCAGCATCGCCTTCTGCGAATCCATCGGCCTCGATTACGTCAGTTGCTCGGCCTACCGGGTGCCGATCGCCCGCCTGGCGGCGGCCCACGCGGCGCTCAACGCCGGCCGGGACCGCAACGCGTGAGCGATTCCCCGTTCGAGGAGATAGAGGCGCGCGAGCACGCCGAACACGCCGAGCACGCGGCCCATGAGAACAGCCCTCTGATCTCGCAGGTCACCATGACCATTGCCGTGATGGCGGTGATCGCGGCCATTGGCGCCAGCCTCGAGACCACCGAGGGCGACAAGACCATCGTCGCCAAGAACGAGGCGGTGCTGCTGCAGAACCAGGCGACCGACGCCTGGAACGAATATGAGGCCAAGAGTCTCAAGAAGAACCTCTACGCCATCGCCGCCGACCAGGGCGGCCCCAAGGCGGCCGCCTACGCCAAGGTTTCGGCCCAGAACGCCGATGATCAAAAGGGCATTCAGGCCAAGGCCAAGGGCTTCGAGGAAGCCCGCGACAAGAAAAGCGAAGAGGCCGAGGTTCACGAAAAACGCCACGGCCGCCTGACCCTGGCCTCGACCCTGCTGCACATGGCCATCGCCATCGCGACCCTGGCCATCATCCTGCAACAGCGCTGGCCGTGGGCGACGGCTCTGGGGCTTACGGCCGTGGGGCTGGGTTTGGGGGTTTGGGCGTATCTCTGAAGATCGGTAACGGGACCCTCTCAAACGCTATCGCTGGGTAGGGTGAAGGATCATTTCGACGGAGACCAGGTCGCCTGCCGTTATGTCGCCTTTCCGTCTCACGGCGGCCTTCAGCGGCAAAAGATAGGTCTCATCCTTCGGGAACAGCGAGGTCTGGAAGACCACCTCGCCGATCCTGGCCTCGACGGGAATCATCCCCCATCCATAGGTCACCAGTTTCGACACCCGCCTGAGCTCGTCGGCATGGCGCGGCGGCACCGGCGCGAAGAAGAACGGCGACGGGCCCCGCCAATAGATTACCTCCGCCTCGAATTTGAACCGCATGGGGGAGTCCGTGGTGGAGTTCATCATGCCTCCGCAGCCTCAACCTCGATCCTTCCGCGAACCAAGCTTGAGATACAAGGCGTTGTCTGTCCCAACGGCGCGCGCGCCAAGGTGATGATTGGCGAGGTTGAGCCAGACACGCCAGCTATGCCGGGAGTCGGCCGTCGGTTTTCCGGCCATGAGCCAACAGTCCCTATTTTACATCTTCTATTTGCCTCGTTTTATCTCCGATGTTTATTCCTGGCTTGGGGGGACCAGAAAATGTCGACGATATTGGCCTTTCGCCTGACGGTGTCCGCGGCTCTGCTGGCTTTGCTGAGCGGATGCGGAACCCCGGAGCAGGTGGTGGGCGCCAACTGGGCCGAAGCCCGCCAGACCCCAACGGGTCATGAGTTTACCCCGAAACCCGCCCTGCGGCACGACATCGCGGGCCTGGTGATTCTGCGATGTAGCGTGGGCCAGGACCAGACGGCGACTGACTGTCATGTAATCTATGAGAACCCTCGCAATGTCGGGTTCGCCGAATCGGCGTTGAAGATGACACCAGGAATGCGCGCGCGAATTCCTGCCCCTGGCTTCGCGCCGCCGAAGGTCGGCACATATACCTTGAACCCTGTCTTCTTTTGCCCGGCTGTCGGGACGGAGACCTGCAAGGCGGAACTAAAAATCGTCGCTCACCATGTCACCGAAGAAATACGCGCTGTGGGTCGAATGATCGATATCGGTCAATGCGTGTCGGCGAGGAGGGCCGCCGAAGGCGTAGGGCCTGACCTCGCAAGCGTTGTCGCGGCGGGGTGCGCCGGGAAACCCTAGTAGGGATGAACGCCGCTCGTTCTCAGCCGCCTGCGTGCTGCTTGTCGCCCCAGAGGATCGATCGGTGCTCGTCGTTGAAGCCTTGCATGCCGCCCTCGATGGTCTCTGGCCGCGCGACCCCCACCGCCATGCCGGCCCTGACGGCGGGACGCGCCATCATCGCTTCGGCCCATCGCGCCACGTGGGGATAGGTTTGCGCGCGCTTACCCGACTGCAGCCCGACGTAGGGCAGCATGGCCATGTCCGCGATCGTGTAGTCGTCGCCCGCCACCCAGGTCGCCGCCGCCAGCCGCTGGTCCAGCACCCGCATCAGCCGGCTCGTCTCACGTGAATAGCGTTCGATCGAATAGGGATGCTTGTCCTTGGCGTAGTAGACGAAGTGCGCCGCCTGACCGAACATCGGTCCGACACCAGAAACCTGGAACATCAGCCATTGCCAGCAGATCGCGCGTCCGGCGGGGTCGGTCGGAACAAACCGGCCGGTCTTTTCGGCCAGGTAGAGTAGGATCGCGCCGGTTTCCCACAGCACCAAATCCGACCCGCCGGGTCCGTCGTGATCGACGATGACCGGTGTCTTGTTGTTCGGGTTGAGCGCCAGGAACTGGGGCGTAAGTTGATCGCCGGCCAGGATGTCGATGGTTTCGAGCGACCATTCCAGGCCCATTTCGCCCAACGCAATGGCGATCTTGCGGGCATTGGGCGTAGGACCGCCATAGAGCGTGATCATCGCGTTCCCCCTTGGCGTTGGCCGCTGCCTTTCGACGGCGATACCACCCAATCGGTGGGTCTCCAACATGGCGCCGTGAGGAGCCCCTGCTGAAGACACAGGTGTCCGCGGCCTCACGCCCCCTTGACCGGCGCCCTGGCCCGATAGGCGTTCTCCACGCCGGGCAGGATGGAGACGACGGTGAAATAGTGATCCCAGAACAGGGTGTCCCGCAGGTCCTCGACCGTGGATTCATAGGCGCGCAGATCGCTGGTCTCCCAGACGATCACATCGCTCACC
>JANYFU010000286.1 GCA_025359665.1 Caulobacteraceae bacterium | reverse complement strand
TCGGTAAGGGTGGGGTCGGCGCTGTTCGGCGCGCGTCGCTGACCCGCTGATCAGGCTGCCATGATGCCGAGAAGGTCTCCGGGCTTGGCCAAGCCCAAGAACGTGATCATGTGTTCATACGCCAGGGCGACGCAGCCCTTCGTGGCGATGTAATCGGGCTGCGCCAAGTGCAGGAATATGGCCGAGCCGGCGCCCGGAACAACCGGGTCATCATTGTAGCCGACGACAACCACAAGATCGTAGACGTTGTCTTCGCGCCAAAGACTTTCTGCGCTGCCGCCGTAGGGTATCTCAACCGGTTGATTATAGAGGGGATCCAAGGGAGCGTCGCACCAGCCGTCGCTGATGTGGATTGGCTGGCAAGGCAAGGCGGTCTTTGGAAGAATGACACGATCCGCGCGCCACAGCAGGCGTCTTAGTGGCCACACTCCTGCTGGCGTCTTGCCATCACCCTCACGTTTGACGGTAGCGACACAAATCCCGCCACGCCCGAGGGCGCAGCGGACGGTTTTGGCGCCAAGATACATGCTGCCATCCGGGCGGACCGGAAAAATCATCAGGGGAACCGAAGTTGCATAGCGTAGCGTTATCAACCCAATCGGTGCATGTTGGAGTCCATGGCGCAACCCAAAACCATCCTGATTGTCGATGACGACGACGATCTGCGGGACCTCCTGCGGGAACAGTTGGAACTCCAGTCCGAGTTCCTGGCGATCGACGCGGCCAACGGTGCGGATGGTGTGATAATGGCGATGGAGCGTCGGCCAGATCTCATTCTATTGGATCTCGATCTGCCGGACCGCAATGGCCGGGAGGTCTGCGGAATCCTCCGTCGAAGTGGGGTCACAGCGCCCGTGATCATTCTGACGGCCTCTGATGGCGAAGTCGAAACCATCCTCGGCCTGGAATCTGGCGCGAGCGACTACATAACCAAGCCATTCAAATTCACTGTCCTCCTAGCGAGAATTCGCGCCCAACTCCGCGCCCACGAGCAGTCGGAAGACGTGGTTCTTAAGGTAGGACCCTACGAATTCAAACCGGCCGGCCGGCTTTTGGTCGACGCCAAGGGGCGCAAGCTCCGCCTGACCGACAAGGAAGCAAATATCCTCAAATATCTCTACCGGGCTGGCGACAAGCCAGTGAGCCGGGAGGAGTTACTCGCGGAGGTCTGGGGCTACAACGCGGGTGTGACGACACATACCCTGGAAACCCATGTCTATCGCCTCAGACAGAAGATCGAGCCCGAGCCCGGGCAGGCCCGGCTTCTGATAACCGAGGGCGGGGGATACAGGCTGGCCCCCTGAATGGCCGCTCAAGCGGCTTTAAATCGTCAGATCGATCGTTATCGGCGCGTGATCGCTAGGCCGATCCCATGCTCGAACGCCATGATGGATCTGGCCGATCGGTCCACCCGAGCGGTCCGCGGCCGATCTCAAGCCGGGAGTGATCCACAGATGGTCCAGCCGAAGTCCCCGGTTGGAAGCTCGGAAGTCCGCGGCCCGATAGCTCCACCAGGAAAATAGTTTCTCCGGATCGGGCGTCGTCTCGCGTATCGGATCAATGAAACCCAGGCTTACCTTGAGGTCGGCCATGGCCGCTACTTCAATGGGTGTGTGGCTGACCACCTTCGACATGTATTTGTGGTTCCAGACGTCGAACTCGCCAGGAGCCACATTCAGATCGCCGGCGATGACCAGCGGCGCTCTTGGCGACCTGTTGGCCATATCGGCCGTCAATCGCTCGTAAAAATCGAGCTTGTGATCGAATTTGGGGTTTACGGCCCGATCGGGCACATCCCCCCCGGCTGGAATATAGAAGTTCTGGATCTCGATCCCCGCAACCATCGCGGACACGGTTCGTGCATGACCTTCGCGACAGACAGCCAGGCTGGGGGCGTCGTCCAGCGGCAGCCGTGAGGCGATCGCCACGCCGTGCCAACCCTTTTGTCCCTTGATCTTCAAATAGGGATAGCCGGCCTCGGCCAGGGCCGCGGCCGGGAACTCAGGTTCCTGACACTTGATCTCCTGAAGGCAAATGACGTCTGGCGCCTGTTCGACTGCGAAGCGCGCCAAGTGCTCGATTCTCAGGCGCACGGAATTGACGTTCCAGGAAGCTATTCGCAGGCGCATGCCTGTCCATAGCTCATGCGAGACCCAGTGGGAATCGATGTTGAATCATCTGTCTCGAAGAGAAGAGTCCAAGTCCGAGGTTGATCGGGGGTCGGATAGCTTGAAGAAGCCGGGATCGTGCGGCTCGGAGCGCTTGAAACCATCCAGTCGCACGGTGACGACACCGCCGCGTTGATCAGTGAGTGTCCAGCCGGTTAGAGCGAGGGGTGTTTCCGAGAAGGTCAGACCGATATGACCTCGCGAGGCATTGCGGCCATCCTGGGCAATCAGCGAAAGGTTTCCTTGGTTTCGAATCACCTTGGTGACGACAACCCCCCGATCCAGGCGAATATCGCGGGCGAGGAACAGGCCGAGCGGTGTCGCGCTAAGCGGATAGACATGAATTGTCTTCAGTCGGCGGTCCACGACGGATACGACGCGCCCATCGGATGCGATCACTAGACCTGACGGCGGATCATAGTCGAAACGCGCACGCCCGGGTCGCTGGAGGTAGAACACACCGTCCGCCTGGGCGCCTCGCGCGTTGGTCTGAACAAAGCGACCGCTGGCGGTGGTTAGACCCTGTAGGTAACTGACCACGGTCGCCACCGTCCGCTGATCGTCGGCGGATAGGACAGGGGGCGCCGGAGTCTGGCCACTGGCCGAACCAGCCGCGATAGCCAGCGCCAATCCAATCAGGGCGTCACGCCGATTTGTCTTCATACCCCGCACTTCCGTGGGTTTGGCGCTTTCAAGGCGGTGGGCCCCCGAGGATTTCTCGTTTTCCGGCATGATTGGCGGCGCCGACCACACCTTCCTTTTCCATCCGCTCGATCAGAGAGGCGGCGCGGTTGTAGCCGATCTGCAATCGCCGTTGGATATAGCTGGTGGAGGCCTTGCGGTCGCGGGTCACCACTGCGACAGCCTGATCGTACAGGTCGTTGGCGCCCGCGCTTTGTTCGCCAGAAACACCCTCGCCATCCTCATCTTCGTCGGGCAGCGCCGTGACGTCCTCAAGATATTGCGGCTCGCCCTGGTCGCGGAGGAATTTGGCGACCTTGATCACCTCCTCGTCATCGACATAGGGGCCATGGAGGCGGGTGATGCGACCCCCGCCGGCCATATAGAGCATGTCTCCCATGCCAAGTAGTTGTTCAGCGCCCTGTTCGCCCATAATGGTCCGAGAATCGATCTTGGAGGTTACCTGAAAGCTGATCCGTGTCGGAAAGTTCGCCTTGATGGTTCCGGTGATGACATCCACCGAGGGCCGTTGGGTGGCCATGATCAGGTGAATCCCGGCGGCCCGGGCCATTTGCGCCAGTCTTTGAACGGCGCCTTCGATGTCCTTTCCCGCGACCATCATCAGATCGGCCACTTCGTCGATTACAACGACAAGGAAGGGCATCGGTTCGGGGCGCAGCTTCTCCTCTTCAAAAATCGGCCTGCCCTTTTCGTCGAAACCGGTCTGCACCGTGCGGACGAAGTGCTCGCCCTTGGCCAAGGCCTCGTTGGCGCGCTCATTGTAGCCGGCGACGTTGCGCACGCCGATTTTCGACATTCGACGATAGCGATCCTCCATCTCCCGAACGGTCCATTTGAGGGCGACGATCGCCTTCTTTGGGTCCGTCACCACGGGGGCGAGCAGATGGGGAATTCCGTCATAGATCGACAGCTCCAGCATCTTCGGGTCGATCATGATGAATCGGCATTTTTCGGGGGGAAGCCGGTAGAGAATCGAGAGGATCATGGCGTTGACCCCGACCGATTTGCCTGAACCCGTCGTGCCGGCGATCAGCAGGTGAGGCATCTTGGCAAGATCGACAATGTAGGGCTCGCCGCCGATGGTTTCTCCCAGCGCCAGGGGCAAGGCTTGACTGGCTTTTTCATATTCAGCGCTGGAGAGCAGATCGCGCAGATAAACTGTCTCCCGCTTGGCGTTGGGCAGCTCGATTCCGATAGCGTTTCGTCCGGGCACCACACTTACCCGACATGCCGCCACGCTCATCGATCGGGCGATATCATCCGAGAGCGCCACCACCCGGGCTGATTTCACCCCAGCGGCGGGCACCAATTCATAGAGTGTGACCACTGGACCCGGCCTGATATGGTCGATCTGTCCCCGAACGCCGAACTCTGCGAGAACGGTTTCGAGAAGCTGGGCGTTCTGCCGGAGCGCGCCCTCGTCGAAGGCGGAGGCCCGCGGCTTGGGTTTCGCCAGCATGATGAGTTCAGGCAACCGAAAACCTGGTTCACCAAAGGGCAGGGTTGGTTGGGTCTCGCGCTCTTCCCGGCCCGAGGCGCGGACAGAGGTCTTCGGCTTCCTTATGGCCAGGCCCGTTGTCGCCGGTTCCTTGAAAATCTCGTCGCCCAGGACCGCGCTTGGATCGGCGTTGTCGGTCCTGGCCGCCGGACGTTCCTCCGCAACAATGTCGACTGTCGCCCTGGTTCGCGCGGATGACGCCATGGCAGGCTTGGCCGTGGGTGTCACGCTTGTTCGCGGGCGAAGGCCGAAGCCGAACACCACACCCAGCAGGCCGACCGCCGCGAACACCACCCCAGCAATCCATCTCGCTTCGGTCGCTGACGTCAGGTTAAACGGAGCCATGATGGAAGACAGCAGCATGTCACCCACGACGCCGCCCAGTCCCGCCGCCAGAGGCCAGGAAGCGGGTGGCGGTGGGGCCGCGAAGGCGACCGCCGTCGCCAGGACCCCAACAGTGGCGGCAAGTAGCCGCGTGGTTGGGTGGGTGGGGGGCGGCGCGCCCGGCGGTCTGGCCAGGCCCACCAAGCCTGATAGGGTCAGCAGAGTGGCGATCAGCCAAGCCGAGAGGCCGATTGATTGAAACGCCGCGTCGGAGATATCGGCGCCGATAAGCCCCAGAATGTTGGTGGGAGCCCCAGAGGCGGCGGTATCGATGCTAGGGTCGCCGGCGCGATAGGTAATCAATCCCGCCACAAGCAGAAGCCCGGCCAGAGCCGTAACGCCACCACGGATGCGGTCGGAACTCACACTCGACATCAGCCGCATCGTCGAACCGAGTGAGCCTCCAGCGACCCGCGCATGCGCCGTCCTCGTCATGTTGACCCTCCTGGACCCGCGACCATGGACCCTGACAAAACCATTTTGCGCCTGGATCATTAAAGGCGTCTTTAGGAGGCGATGAGATATTGGTTCGCGTCGGCTCTCAAGCCCCGGTTTTCAAGGAGCCAAGCGTCCTATGGCGCGCTGGAGCGGCTCTCCATGGCGCCCACCAGAGCTGCCGCGATCTGGCGGATGTTGTAGGGCTTCCGTACCACCGGAGCCGTGAACCCCTCGGGCGCCGCCCCCGCGTCTCCGTAGCCGGTCGCGAATATGAATGGCACGCCACGCGCCGTGAGGGCGTTCGCCATCGGCAGCACCGAGCGACCGTTGAGATTCGCGTCCAGTACCGCCACATCAAACCGCAAATCGAGCATGCCCAGCGCTTTATCGAGGTCGGCGGCCAAGCCCACGACCAAAGCCCCGGATTCAGTCAGACCCGATTCCAATTCGACGGCGAGCAACACCGCGTCCTCCACGATAAGAACGCGCAGCCCCCTTATGTCGGCGTCAACCGCGCCACCATGGGAAGCACCGGGCTTATCTCCCGCGGATGGTGCCGTCGGGATCAGCGGCGCTCTTGCGCGACTGAAGCCTGGCGCGGCGGCGAGTGCGGAGGCGCTTGCGTTCAGGGTAACCTTGAGGCCTTCCGACCTGAAATCAAAGAAGGCGGTCCCGCCGAGTTCCGGACCCGTGACCCGTTCGAGCAAAGTGGAGCCGAAGCCTCGTCGGCTCGGGCGAGCCACGATTGGGCCGCCCGATTCGATCCAGAAAAGCTCGAAACCTCCAGACGGGTTTCGCTCCCACTTGACCTCGATACGACCGCCTTCCGATGACAACGCCCCGTGCTTAACCGCATTGGCGCTCAGTTCATGCAGGGCCAGGGTCAGGGCATGGGTCGCCCGCGGATTCAACACGATATCAGGGCCTTCCCAGCGCGCCTGTCCTAACGCGAGCCCGCCGAGTTCCGCCGCCGCGATCTGACTGATTTCCGCGCCTCGCCAACGGGTCGCCGTCAATAGCGTGTGTGCCGCCGCCATCGCTTCTAGCCGGCCAAAAAATGTCTTTAGGAAAGCGTCAAGCGAGACGGTCCTGCGCGCTGATTGAGCCGCCAGGGACTGAACTGCCGCCAGTACATTTTTAACCCGGTGATCCAGTTCCGCGACTAGGGCGTCGCTTTGATTCGCCTCGCCTTTTTCCGCGGAGACGTCGCGAACGGCCCCGACCGTCTGCAAAAGTTCACCCTGTTCGCCGCGTACGGCGACAGCCATCGCGTTTAGCCAGATCTCACGTCCATTATCCGGCCGAATCAGGCGAAATCTCGCATTATAGCGATCACCAAGCCGTAGACCTTCGTCGATGGCTTCAAGAAGGGCCGCCCTGTCGTCGGGATGAACGTGATCTAGAAAGCCTTGCCCATCGTGAGCCCGAACCACGCCGCGGGTCATGCCGGTTATGGCGGCCATCCGCGCCGACACGGACAATTCGCCACGCACCGTGTCCCACTCGAACTCCCCCAGTCCGGCCGCGGTCAAGGCCAGGGAGAAGAGGTCCCGCGCGCCCGTCCGTGATCCGGTCGTTTTCAGCTCCCGCCCGCCCATGTCACTACCCTGGTCACTATTCCTCGGATTGTTTCACCTTGTTACGGCCAGACTAGGCTTCGAAAAAGAAGTGGGCTAGGCCCCAATTTAGGGCATTGTATGTATTGTGGTTCTTTGGTCGATTTAGGGATCGTCAAGCCGTTCGTCGATTACGCCGGCAAGTCGTTCCGAAGGCTTTTTGCCCCTGACCCCTGGGAGAATCGTGTTGAAGGCTGAACCTCTGGACCCCATCGCTGGAGCGGCTAGCGGAGATTTTTCGGACACGGTTACGGTCGACGCTCAGCGTGCCGCCAAGGAGGCCCGGGCCATGGCGGAACAATTGCTCCTCGACGGTATTCAAGCCCTCCGCGCCCAGGCCAAGGCCTACTCGGATGACCCCGGCCGAACCGTGGAGGAGGCCCAACGGTTCGTTGTTGAGCGCGTGAGAGAACGGCCATTGACCG
>JANYFU010000266.1 GCA_025359665.1 Caulobacteraceae bacterium | reverse complement strand
AGTGTGGACAACCTGGGCGTCGCCATCGCCACCGACGTCTTCACCCGGCTGTTTTCCAACAACAATCCCGTCGTCCGCGCCGCCCGCGACGCCGGCATGTCGATCGTCAACCGCATCGGCCCGGCCCGCAGGATGTTCATGGCCGAAGCCGGCGGCGCGGCCGGCGACCTGCCTAGACTGCTGCGGGGTGTCCCGGTCTAAGGTTTCAACCCCGCCGTCTTCGCCAAGTCCCGCGCCGCCTCGGCTGGGCCGAGTTTGTGGGTGTCACGGTCGATGCTGAAGTTGGCGGCCTGCATGGCGCTGACCGATATGGCCCCGATCAGTGGGCTTAGCGCCTTACGCAGCCGCGCGTCCTGGCCGGCCCGGGGCGAGAGCAGGATCACCGCGTCATAGGGCGGCAGCGCGCCCTTGGGGTCCGAAAGGATCACCAGCTTGTCGGCGGCGATCCGCCCATCGCTGGAAAAGGCCGAGATCACATCCGCCTCGCCGTCGGCCAGGGCGCGATACATGAAGGTCGGTTGATAGGAAGTCTGCTTGGCGAAGTTCAGACCATAGGCGTCGCGGATCGCCGCCCATTCGGGCCGCGACAGGAATTCCAGATCCGACCCCAGTTTCAGCGACGGCGCCCTGGCGGCCAGGCTGGCGACACTGGCTATGCCCAGCGCCCTGGCCCGGTCGGCCCGCATAGCCAGCGCGTAAGCGTTCTCGAATCCCACCGCTCCCAGCACCGTCACCCCGTCCCGCGCCTTGAGTGTCTTGGTCAGAGCCGCCAACACGGCCGCGCGGCCAGGGTTGTCCTTGTGACCCAGCACGTTGGCCCAAAGCGTGCCCGAATAGTCGATATAGACATCGACCTCGCCCGACGCGACGGCCCGATAGGCGGTGGCCGATCCCAGATCTTCCTTGGTCGAAACCACCGCGCCGGTGGCGCGCAGGCGCGACGCCATCAGCTCGGCCAGGATATATTGCTCGGAGAAGTTCTTGGCCCCGACCTTGTAGGCGGCCACCGTGGTGGTCGCCATCAGCGGCGAGAGGGCGGCGGCGATCCCCACGATCAGACCGATCGCCCCGGCCCAGATGCGCCATGGCCGCCGGGCGGACAGCCCCGACTCGATCAGGCCCAGCAGCTGGTCGGCGCCCAGGGCCAGAACCGCCGAGGCGACGCAGCCGAAGATCACATAGACCCAGTTCTCGGTCTGTAATCCCGAGAAGATATAGTTGCCGAGCGACGTCTGACCCACCGGCGTGGACAAGGTGGCGGCGCCGATGGTCCATACCGCCGCGGTGCGCATCCCGGCCATGATCACCGGCGCGGCCAGCGGCAGCTCGACCCACAGCAGGCGCTGGAGGCCGGTCATGCCCATGCCATCGGCCGCCTCCACCGCGGCCGGATCGACACCGCGAATGCCGGTCACCGCGTTCCTCAAGATCGGCAGCATCGAGTACAGCGTCAGGGCGATCAGCGAGGGCGCGAAGCCCAGAGCCGGGAAGCCACGGCCGAACCAGGCCACGCTGACCGCCGACAGGGCCAGCAGCAACGGATAGAACATCGCCAACAGAGCCAGACTGGGGATGGTCTGGATCAGGCTGGCGACGAACAGGCTTGGCCAACGCACCGCGGCGCTGCGGCTGGCGGCCACCCCCAACGGCAGGCTGATCGCCAGCCCAAGCAAAAGGGCGCAGAGGCTGAGCAGCACATGTTGTGACAGATAGCCCGGCAGCAGCGCCCAGGCGGCGGCGAAACGATCATCCATGGCCAGCGCCCGTCGCCAGGGCTTCCAGCCGCCGGGCCTGTCGCCGGGGCGTCTCCATCAGGGCGCTGACCACTGGGTTGGGGTGGTCGGCCAGCAGCTCTCCAGGTGATCCGTCCGCCAGGATCACCCCGGCGTCCAGCACCACGATCCGGTCGGCCAACAACAGGGCCTCCATCACATCGTGGGTGACCATCACCGTGGTCAGGCCCAGCCGGTCATGCAGCGCCCGGTAGTCCTGGCCCAGGCCGTCGCGCAACACCGGGTCGAGGGCGCCGAACGGCTCGTCCATCAGCATCACCGCCGGTCCCGCCGCCAGGGCGCGAGCCAGGCCCACCCGCTGGCGCTGGCCTCCCGAAAGCGCCGCCGGCAGCCGCTCGGCCACATCGGACGGAAGGGCGATGAGGGACAGCAGCTCGGCGGCTCGAGCGGCGGTCCTGGGCGCCGGCCAGCCGGCCAGACGCGGGCCGACGGCGAGGTTTTCAGCCACCGTCATATGGGGGAAAAGACCCACCTCCTGGAACACGTAGCCAATCCGGCGGCGTAGCGCGGACAGGGGCTCGGCGCCGACCGCCCGCCCCTCCACGACCACCTGCCCAGAGTCGGGGGTGACCAAGCCATTGATCATCTTCAGGGAAGTGGTCTTGCCACAGCCCGATCCGCCCAGCAGCGCGACGAACTGTCCCTTCGGGATCACCAGGGACAGTGGCCCCACCACGCGCCGTCCACCATATATTTTCGTGACGGCGTCAAAGCTGATCATGGCCAAAGCCTAGCATCTCGCAATAGGTGCGGCGAGCGATGGAACTGGCAAAAGGTTCGCGCCTTCCCATCTAATCACAGACAGGCGCCGCCAAGGCCGCGGCCTCAAACCACGGAGGCCTGCATGGGCTTGGAACGCATGGCGGCGGACGGCGTCGACTATGAACGCGTGTCGGCCCGGGAATCGCCGGTAGGCCGGTTTATGCGTATCCGAGCACGATCCGCCTCCCTGGCGGCGGGCCTTTCGGCCGAGGACCAGGGCGCGCAGTCGATGCCGGACGCCAGTCCAATAAAATGGCATCTGGCTCACACCACCTGGTTCTTCGAACAGATGTTGCTGCGACCGACCCCGGGCTACCGACCGGTCGATCCGGCCTACGACCTGCTGTTCAACTCCTATTACGAGAGCCTCGGTCCGAGGATCGCCCGGCACCAACGCGGCCTGATCACGCGCCCTTCCGCCTCGGAGGTCATGGCCTACCGCGACCGGATCGACCAAGCCATGGTCGCCCTGCTCGAGCGCGGCGGCCTTTCTCCCGGTTCGCACGGCGCCTATCTGTTCGATCTGGCCCTGAATCACGAGCAACAACACCAGGAGCTGATGCTCACCGACCTGCTGCACCTGCTGGCGCAGTCACCATTATCCCCTGTCTATGCCGCGCCTGACGCGGAAACCGGAGAGAAGGCGACGAGCGCGGATCCGGGCTCCCTTGGGTTTGTCGATTTCTCCCCGCTGGCCCCCGAAATCGGCTGGGCCGGTCCGGGCTTCGCCTTCGACAACGAGGCCCCCCGCCACGCCGTGGCCTCGCGGCCATTCCAACTGGCCGATCGCCTGACCACCAACGCCGAGTGGCGCGCCTTCATCGAAGACGGCGGCTACCGGCGCCCGGACCTCTGGATGTCCGACGGCTGGGCCGTCGTTCAGGCGGAAGGTTGGCGCGCGCCCCTCTATTGGACCTGGGCCGGCGACGAATGGCTGACCATGACCTTACGGGGCGAACGACCGATCGAACCCTTCGCCCCCGTCGTGCATATCAGCTGGTACGAGGCCGACGCCTTCGCCCGCTGGTCTGGCGCCCGCCTGCCGACCGAGGCGGAGTGGGAGATCGCGGCCACCGGCGCTCCGGTCGTCGGCAATCTGGCCCCGCGCGGGGCTCTGAAGCCATTGCCGGCCGGCCCGGCTGACGACGCGCCTCGCCAGCTGTTCGGCGATGTCTGGGAATGGACCAACAGCGCCTATGGCGCCTATCCGGGGTTCGAGCCGACGCCGGGCACCGCCTCGGAATACAATGGCAAGTTCATGATCAACCAGATGGTGCTGCGCGGCGGGTCGTTCGCCACGCCCGCCGATCATGTTCGCGCCAGCTATCGCAACTTCTTCCACCCCCATCAGCGCTGGCAGTTCATGGGCGTGCGCCTGGCCAGGGACCTACCCAAAGCCCGCACCGGCCGCCGGAACGACGAAACCACCGACTTCCTGAGCGACCTAAAGGCGGCGTTGAGCCGGCCCCAAAAGAGCATCTCGCCCAAATGGTTCTATGACGAGACGGGTTCGCGCCTGTTCGAGGATATTACCGAACTGCCCGAATACTATCCGACCCGGACCGAGACAGCGTTGCTGACCCACATCGCCCCCGACCTCGCCGCTATCGTTCCCGACGGCGCGGTGATGCTCGAGTTCGGCAGCGGGGCCAGCGCCAAGACCCGCCTGCTACTGGACGCCGCGCCTCAGCTGTTCGCCTATGCGCCCATGGATATCTCCGAGGACGCCCTGGCTTCGGCCGCGAAGAGCATCGCCCGCGACTACCCCACCCTGAAGGTGACGCCAATCGTCGGCGACTTCACCCAACCCCTACCTCTGCCGGATTTCGCGGCCGGCCGGGGCATGGTAGGCTTTTTTCCAGGCTCGACCATCGGCAATTTCACACCGGATGAGGCGCGCCGGTTCCTGGGGGCGGTCCGCGCACTGCTGGGTCCGGATGCGGCCTTGATCGTGGGGGTCGATCTGGTCAAGTCGCCGGAGATTCTGATCGCCGCCTATGACGACGCCCAGGGCGTGACCGCCGCGTTCAACAAGAACCTGCTGGTCCGGGCAAATCGCGAACTCGGGGCCGATTTCGACCTCAAGGGCTTCAGCCATTCAGCGCGCTGGAATGCCGATAGGGCTCGGATCGAGATGCATCTGGTCAGCTTGGTGGACCAGACGGTGACGGTGGGCGGCGAGAGGTTTCACTTCGCGGCCGGTGAAACCCTGCACACCGAGAACTCGCACAAGTTCACGGTTCCGGGTTTCGAGGCGCTGGCGACCTCAAGCGGTTGGCGCGTCACCCGTCAGTGGACATCGGCGTCGCCGCAATTCGCGATCTTCGTTCTGACCAGTTGACTCTTCGACGGATCAACGTCGCTTATTCAGCCTCGTCCAGCGCCCGCGCCTCTTCGGGCAGCATGATTGGAACGCCATCACGGATCGGATAGGCGAGGCCCGCGCTCTTGCTGATCAGTTCGGCTGCCAGCCGGTCATAGACCAGGGGTCCGTGAGTCAGGGGGCAGACCAGGATCTCCAGCAGGCGGGGATCGACGTCGGTATGGGAGCGCGCGAGTTCGGTCATGGACCTGCCCTACTGCATCGGCCGTGGAGCGTCATCCTCATCGGAGGGCCACGCCGCTTCAATTTCCAGCAAAGCCGTCAGAACCTCCCGCCGACCGTCGAGATCGCGGGCCTCTAGTAAAGCCTGCTTTTCGCGGGGCTCGAACGGCAAGGCCATGCACAGGCTATTGATCAGGGCCAGAGCCGGCGCGGCGTTGACCACATCCCATTCGACCCCAAGGCCGCGATTGTCGAGATAGCGGCGCAGGAGATCGAAGAACGGCGTCCGCTCGAACGCCCCGGTCTCGGTCTGGGCCTGCAGATCCGCCTCGAAGGGCGCGAAGTTGGCCCTGACCTTTCGATAGGGCTTGGGCTCGGCAAGTTCCTCGACCATTCGAAACCGGCAAAGGCCCGTCAGGGCGATCAAGTATTTGCCGTCGGCGGTTTCCGAATAGCTCGTGATCCGGCCGGCGCAGCCCACCTGGGCGAGCCCCGGCCGTGTGCGGGGGCCATCTCCACTAGTCTGGATCATGCCGATGATCCGGTCTCCAGCCATGGCGTCGTCGATCATGTTCAAATAGCGCGGCTCGAAGATCTGCAACGGCAGAACGCCCTCCGGTAGCAGGAGCGCGCCGTCGAGCGGAAACACGGGTATCACTCCCGGAAGGTCGGCGGCCTTTCTGTAGCCACTGATCACCATGGACCTGGTCCTCAGGAAAACAGGATCGACGCCATCCTTCGACGTCCTTGCTTGGCCACGTCCGAGGCCGGCCCCGCCGCCTCGAAAACCGTTAGCAGTTCCGCCCGCGCCGCGCCTTCGCGCCAATCGCGATCCAGGGTCAGGATGGTCAACAGATGTTCGGCCGCTTCTTGCAGCTTGCCCTTGCCGGCCAGCGCCTTGGCCAGATCGAACCTCGCCTCGTGATCATTCGGGTCAGCCGCCAGCCGTTGCTCGGATTCGAGGGTGTCGGAGGGGGCGGCCGCGGCCAGGATGAGAGCGGCGCGGACGCTCTCCAGATCGGCGTTCCTCGCCCCGGCTGGCGCCATCGCGGCCACCTCGGTGGCGCGTTCATTGTCACCGCCAGCCAGATAGCACCGGGCCAGGCCCCCGATCGCCGTCAGATTTTCCGGCTCAAGCTGTAGCGCCTGGGCATAGGCCTGGGCCGCCCCGCCCAGGTCGCCGAGATCCAGGGACTCCTTGGCCATCGCCAGCAGTTCTTCCACTTCCGACGGCGGCGCGCCGACCAGAAGCTTCTCGATGAAGGCCTTGATCTGGCTATCGGGAACCGCGCCCATGAAGCCGTCGACCGGCTTGCCGTCGGCAAAGGCGTACACGGTGGGAATCGACTGCACCCGCAGCTGACCGGCGTAGACGGGGTTCTTGTCGACATCGATCTTGACCAACTTGACCTTGCCCTTGGCGGCCAGCACCGCCTTCTCCAGAGCCGGGGTCAGCTGGCGGCAGGGACCGCACCATGTCGCCCAGAAATCGACGATCACGGGCTGAACCTTGGAAGCCTCGATCACGTCGGCCACGAATCCCGCGTCCGACCCCTCCTTGATAAGGTCAGCGGGGGCCTTGCCGGGCATGGTCTCACCGATCAGGGACATGATTGTCGAACTCTCCAGGATTTGAACGCGCTGAACATGGTCGCCCGAACGGCCGGGCGCAACGCCGCGGAACAACCTTTAACCTGCAGCGGAGCCGTCGAAGTCCACGACCAGGGGCGCCACACCCAGGGCTGCGAGAAAAGCGCGGAAGCCGTTCCGGCTGATTGTGGTGGTGGCGGTGTTGGTCAAGGGATGGAAATTGACCTGTTCGGCCCGCGCCAGCGCTGCGTCCAGCACGAAACGCACCTGGCGATCTCGATCATTGATCAAGGCGAAGGCGGTGACCGACCCCGGGGTGACGCCAAGGGTCGCTTCCATCAGGGCGGCCGATCCGAACGAGAGACGCCCGGAGCCGATTAAGCCGGGCAGCC
>JANYFU010000238.1 GCA_025359665.1 Caulobacteraceae bacterium | reverse complement strand
GTCACCGACCCGGCGGATGTGGAACGGCTCTTCGACGGCCTGGGCGGCGTCGACCATCTGGTGTTCACGGCCGGCGACTGGGGCGGGCCTCGGCGCGGGGCGGTGGCGAGCCTGGACCTGGAGGCGGCGCGGGGAATTTTCGGGGTGAGATTCTGGGGCGCGCTCAACGTGGTGAAGGCGGCTCAGGCCAGGATCGCGCCGACCGGCTCGATCACCCTGACCAACGGTATGATCGCCCACCGGCCGCGTCCGGACTCGGCGGTCAGCTCCGCCATGGCCGGGGCGGTGGAGCATCTGGCCCGGGGCCTGGCCGTGGAGCTGGCGCCGGTCCGGGTCAATTGCGTCTGCCCGGGCTTCATCCGCACCGAGGTGTGGGACTCGATCCCGGCCGACGCGCGTGAGGCGCGGCTGAAGGAATTCACCAAGGGCCAACCCCTGGCCCGGGCGGGCGACCCGGCCGAGGCCGCGCAAGCCTATCTCTATCTGATGCGCGCGGGCTTCACGACCGGGCAGGTGTTGAAAGTGGACGGGGGGATGTCCGTCGTCTGATCATCCCGCGGCCCGCGCGCCCAACACACAGAACACGGTATCCGTTGGCGCGGCGGGTTCGAAGGAAAAGCCGGAGGTGGTGATGACATCGGTGAAGCCGGCCTCGGCGTAGATATCCATCATCTGATCTTGTGAATACCATCTCACACATGGCGAGCGGGCGTGGTGTTCGGTGTGGATCACCGCGTCGTCAACGAGCACTTCATAGCGGTTTTCTTCATGCTCAAGTTGCTGTTCGTGGTTGTGGCGCGTGCGCATCCAACGCCGAATGACGGCTCCGTCTCCAGGTCGAGCCCGCTGGCCGGTATTGTACCAGTCCGACCATTCCATCTGCGGCGGCGTTCGCTTTCCGGGCCAGAGCTTCGACATGATCGACATCACCAACAGGCCGCCGGGTTCAAGGTGATGGTGAAACCGCGCCATGGCGCGCGCCGCGGCGGAGGGGTCGGTCAGCAATTGGAACGATGAAGAGGGAACGAGAATGGTCGCGTAGCGCCTTGTCAGAGCCAGCGCGTCCATCTCCTGTTCGAACAGGCGGCCGCCGACATCCAGTCCGACCGCCTCGGCCTTGACGCGGCAGATCGCCAGCATCTCCGGCGAGTTGTCCACGCCGTCGATGTCCAACCCGCGGGCGAGATAGTCGAGCAGGAGACGGCCAGTGCCGCAGCCGACGTCCAGTGACGCCCCGCCGCGTGGTTCGATGATGGCGCGATAGAAATCCCGATCCGGCCAAGTCGAGGTGTCGCCGCGCAGCAAGTCCCAGGCCTCGGCCATCAGGCCCCGGTATTCGTAGTCGCTAGTCACCCAAGATGACCATGTTCATGAACGCGCATGTCATTTTTCCGGATGGGTCAGGGCCTGATAGGTAAGCGCGCGGGCCAGGGTTCCCAGGTCGTCGCCCCCAGCGCCGCCAAAGCGCTGGATCATGCCCACGAAGATCAGGTCATTGGTCGGGTCGACCCAGAACCACGTGCCGGCCGCGCCGCCCCAACTGAGCGTGCCCGCGCCGACCGGGCTGGCTGCGTTGCGCGGGTCATTGACCACCATGAAGTCGAGGCCAAAGCCCACCGCCTCGTTGAAGCGCAGGCCGTTCGTTCCATTGGACGAAACCAACACGTTCCTGGGTATGACATTGGCGCCCATCAGCTTCACGGTGGCCGGCGACAGAATCCGCGCGCCATCCAGTTCGCCTCCGTTCAGGATCATCTGGCTGAAGCGCGCATAGTCCATCGTGGTCGAGGTCAGCCCTCCGCCACCCGATTCCATGGTTGGGGCCGTGGTGAAGTCCTGGACTCCCGAGCCTGGCAGGGCTGGGGCCTCGGCTATCCTTCCGGCCAATTTGTTGAAGTAATAGACAGCCGCCAGCCTGTTCTGTTTGTCCGGTGCAACCACGAAGGCGGTGTCGGTCATCTTCAGGGGTTTGAAGATATGCTCGGCCATGAACTGGCCCAGCGGTTGGCCAGACAGCTTTTCGACGATATAGCCCTGGATGTCGGCGGCGCTGGAATATTCCCAATTGGTCCCGGGTTGAAATTTCAGCGGGATCTCGGCCGTGCGGTCGATCATCTGTTTCAGCCCGGCCGACCGTAGCACCTGCTTTTCGCGATAGAGTTTGTCGACCGGATTGGTGTCGCCCAGGCCATAGCCGAAGCCGGCCGTGTGGCTCATGATCTCGCGCATCGTCGGCGGGCGCTTGACGTCCTCGACGGTGATCTTGCCGTCCGGGCCGACGCCGGTCATCACCTTCAGGTTGGCGAACTCGGGCACATAGCGGGTGACCGGGTCGTCGAGCCGCCACTTGCCCTCCTCGAACAGGATCATCATCGCCACGCCGGTGATCGGCTTGGTCATCGAATAGATGCGGAAGATCTCGTCCTTGGCCATGGGCTTGCCGGTGGCGAGGCTGGACTTGCCGTAGGTGGCGAACTCGACGACCTTGCCGTGCCGGGCCAGCAGCGTGGTCATGCCGGCCACCCGGCCGTCGGCCACCACGCGCGCCATGTAGTCGTCCAGGTGCTTGAGCCGATCGGAGTCGAAGCCGACCGACTCGGGAGTCGCTACCACGGCGAGGGCGGGTACGCCCGTCGGCTCCGCCCGGCTCGAAGATACCGAAGTCATGGCGATTATGGCCATCGCGACGGCCAGTTTGGTCCCGCGTATCATGATCGGATTCCCCGTTGCGGCTTTGACGCCGGTCGCCCTAGAAGTTGATCCGTCGGCTCGCAGCGCCGTCAACCACCAGATTGACGCCGGTGGTGTAGGACGAGGCGGGGCTGGCGAGGAATACCGCCGCCTTGGCGATGTCGTCGGGCGTGCCCATCCGGGCCATCGGGATGCGGGCCATCATGCCGTTGTACATGTCGGGCATGTTGGTCTCGATCGTGTTCCAGACGCCGCCCTTGAAGTAGATTGCTCCCGGTGAGACCACATTGGCGCGGACGTGCTTGGCCGCGTACTGCCGCGCCAGTCCCTTGGCCTGATGGATCAGAGCCGCCTTGATCGGGCCGTACGCGCCGGCGCTGTCGCTCTCGGCGGCAGACACCGACGAGATGATCACGAACGACGCGTCGCCGCTCGCCTCGGCCGCCTTGAGCAGGAACGGCTTTGCCGCCTCGAAGGCGTTGACCATGCCCATGACGTCGAGCTTGAAGTTCTGCTCCCAGGCGGCCGGATCGTTGCCGACGGCCATGGCGCCGGCGTTGGACACCAGGATATCGATCCCGCCCAGCTCGGTTCCAGCCGCCTCGACCCAGGCCTTCAGCGCGTCGCCGTCCATGATGTCCACGGAGGCGCCCGTGGCCTTGACGCCGAGCGCTTGCAGGGCCGTCACCGCCTCGGCGACCTGATCGGCCTTGCGCGCGCAGATCGCCACATTGGCCCCTTCGGCCGCGAGAGTGTCGGCAATCGCCCGGCCGATGCCGCGTGTGCCGCCCAGAATGACCGCGTTCTTGCCTTTGAGGTGAAGATCCATGCGCCGCTCCCTGTTTTGCGATTAGCCGCGTAGATGGACCACGCCAGATGGCTATGGCAAGCGCTTGCGGCGGGTGGCTCAGTAGAAGCTTGGACCCGGGAGCAGGGCGTCCTGTTTGGCGCCGTCGCAGAGCGCATAGGAAAATCCTTTCTGGATCGACCAGGCCCCAACCTCGCCGCGGGTGTTGAGCGCCAGGAAACCGACCTGGAGGTCCTTGGCCGAAGGCTTGCGGTCGAGGATACGCTTGACGGCGGCCTTGCAGGCCTCCTCGGGTGGATGACCCTGGCGCATCAGTTCCACGACCAGGAAGCTGCCGACGTTGCGGATCACCTCCTCGCCGACCCCGGTCGAGGTGGCCGCGCCCACCGCGCCATCCACATACAGACCCGCTCCGATGATCGGGCTATCGCCCACTCGGCCGCGTAGCTTCCAGGCCATGCCGCTGGTGGTGCACGCGCCCGCCAGTTCGCCCTTGGCGTCGAGTGCGAGCATGCCGATGGTGTCGTGGTTGGCGGCGCCGCCAGCGCCCTTGCCATAGGTGTCGACTTCGCTGTTGGCGGCGGGCCGGTATTTTGCGGTCTTCAGCCACTCCCGCCACGCGGCTCTGGATTCGGGTGTCAGCAGTTCCTCTCGCGGGAACCCTTGTTCGAGCGCGAACTGCAGGGCGCCGTCGCCAACGAGAAGAACGTGTGGGGTCCGCTCCATCACCCGCCGCGCCACCGAGATCGGATGAGCGATATGTTCCAGGCCAGCCACGGCGCCACAGTTTCCGTCAGCGTCCATGATGCTGGCGTCGAGGGTGACGTGGCCGTCGCGATCCGGGTAGCCGGCCCGGCCGACGCTATGGTTGTTCAGGTCCGCCTCGGGGACCCGGGCGCCGGCTTCCACCGCGTCGAGCGCGCTTCCGCCCTTGGAAAGCACCGCCCACGCCGCTTGGTTCGCCGCCACGCCGAAATCCCAGGTCGAGATCACGCAAGGGCTGGTCAGGGTGGCTGCGGCGCCGGCGCGTCCGGCGAGCAGAAGCGGCGGCCCGGCCAGGGCGGCGGTGATCAGGGCGCGGCGATCGAGCATGATGGGAGTCCGGCGAAGTGGTGCGAGCGTGATCTCCACTCTATGGTCCATCGCGGAGGGCCGGGTCCATGTTCACCAGCAATCTGAGCGGCGAGACCCATGTCTTCGGTGACCTGAAGACCCTGTTGGCGCGGGCGACCCCGGCGCGGTCCGGAGATCAGCTCGCCGGAGTGGCGGCTAAAAGCCAGACGGAGCGGGTCGCCGCGCGTTGGGCCTTGGCGGATGTACCCCTAAAAGCGTTTCTCAACGATGCGGTGATCCCCTACGAGACGGACGAGGTCACGCGCCTGATCATCGATACCCATGACCACGCCGCCTTCGCACCCGTCAGTCACCTTACCTTCGGCGAGTTTCGTGACTGGCTGCTCTCTGACGCCGCGAACGCCGAGACACTGGCCAAGCTGGGGCCGGGCCTGACGCCGGAGATAGTCGCTGCGGTGAGCAAGCTGATGCGCAATCAGGATCTGATCTCCGTGGCGGCGAAGCGGCGGGTGGTTACCGCTTTCCGCACCACGGTCGGGTTGCCGGGCCGCCTCTCGGTCCGCTTGCAGCCCAATCACCCGACAGACGATCCGGCTGGCGTGGCGGCCTCGATCCTCGATGGCTTGATGTACGGCTGCGGTGACGCGGTGATCGGTATCAACCCGGCCGGAGACAATCTGGCCTCGGTGATCAGCCTGCTGCGCCTGATCGACGACGCCCGGCTGCGCTACGAAATCCCCACTCAGAGCTGTGTGCTGACCCATGTGACGACCTCCATCGAGGCGGTGGAACGCGGCGCGCCGGTGGATCTGGTGTTCCAGTCGATCGCGGGAACGCAAGCCGCGAACCGGGGTTTCGGGATCGATCTGGCCCTGTTGGCTGAAGGGCGGGCCGCGGCGCTGTCTCTGGGCCGGGGCGGCGATCAGGTCTGCTATTTCGAGACCGGCCAGGGATCGGCGCTGTCGGCCGACGCCCACCACGGCGTGGACCAGCAAACCCTGGAGGCGCGGGCCTATGGCGTGGCGCGGGCTTTCGATCCGTTTCTCGTCAATACGGTGGTGGGGTTCATCGGGCCGGAATATCTGTTCGATGGTAAACAGATCCTGCGAGCTGGGCTTGAGGACCATTTCTGCGGCAAGCTGCTCGGCCTGCCAATGGGGGTGGACGTTTGCTACACCAATCACGCCGAGGCCGATCAGGACGATATGGACGCGTTGCTGACCCTGTTGGGGGTGGCCGGGGTCAATTTCGTAATGGGCGTGCCGGGCGCCGATGACGTGATGCTGAACTATCAGAGCACCAGTTTCCACGACGCCCTGTATGTGCGCGGCGTCCTGGGCCTCCGGCCGGCGCC
>JANYFU010000233.1 GCA_025359665.1 Caulobacteraceae bacterium | reverse complement strand
TCGGTAATTCGATCCGCCCGGGCCTGTCACTTTCCGGTCACAGATTGCGCGATGAACCACGCTGGGGTTCTAATTGACCTCGCCACCCCGGAGAGCAGCCAGATGACGACGAACCACCAGAGGCGCCGGAGATGGATTTTTTCTGTTGCGGTGCTTGGACTTGTGGTTTGCGAGGTGGGAGCCAGGGCAGCCGCCCAGGGACCCGCCGTCCAGGTGAAAGCGGTGCTTGATTGCCGGGCAATCCCGGAAAATTCCGCCCGCCTCGCCTGTTACGACGCCGCGGTGGCCGCCATGGGACAGGCCGAGGTCAAGGGCGACCTTCTGACGCTCGACACGGAACAGAGGCGGACGGTGCGCAGGCAGGGTTTTGGCCTGACCCTTCCGTCGTTCACACTGTTCGACCGGGGGGAAAAGCCCGAGGAAGCCGATCGGCTGATCTCGAAAATCGCCAGCGTGAGCCGTCTGCCGCGCGGACAATGGGTGATCCATCTTGAGGATGGCGCGGTCTGGCGGCAGATCGATGAAGAGGAACTTCGGCGCGACCCCAAGGCCGGGCAGGCGGTGGCGATCCGCCGCGCGGCCCTGGGAAGTTTCCTTATGAACATAGATGGTCAGTCGGCCATCAGGGTCCATCGCGACAGCTGAGACCGCGTTTCACTCAGTATTTTACCCGGAAGCCTATCTTGAACGCCCGCCCGACAATTCCGGCCTGAGCGTAGGTCGGGTTGTAGTTGGCGCCGCCGCCGGCATAGTTGGCTGGATTGAGCGGCGGCTTGGCGTCCAAGATATTGTCGATGTTGGCGTACATCTCCACCCGGGGGCTGATCTGGTAGCTGCCCGTCAGGTCGAGATCATAAAATTCGCCGACATTGCAGCCGCTCGGGAAGTCAGCCCCGGTCGCGCCACTATAGAGACACACCGAAGGGTCGCCGGTGGCGTCAACACCGGTCTGTTTGATACCGCTGACATAGTAGACCGTGCCCGTGACGGTGGCAGGGCCATAGGAAAGGCTGTTTGACCAGTTCGCCCGGTATTTCGGCGTGCCGGCGCCCGACGACAGGATGTACGGCGCTTCGGTGCCGACATAATTGTAGGTCTGGCCACTGGCGGTAAAATTGAAGGCGAAAATGTCGGTGAAATTGAACTCGCTGGTGAACTTGATCCCGTAAGCCAGGTTGAAGTGGGCGCGGACGTCGATGTCCAGGCCGTCGGTTTCGAGTGAGTTCGCATTTACATAGGGGGACTCGACCACCAGGGGCCGGGCCAGGGCGTTTGGGGCCTGAGGGTCGACGACGTCCGGTACGACCGAGGCGCCGGCGGGCAGGGCCGTTCCGGCGAAATAGGTCGCCAGAACCGCGCCGGGATCCGACTGTGCGATGACGTTGTTCTTGGTGATATGATAGTAGTCAACCGAGAAATTCAGGAATCCGGTCGGTTCCACCACCACGCCGAGCGTATAGCTTCGGGATGTCTCTGGTTTGATGTTCGGGTTCGCCACGGTATATTCAGCCAGAGAATATGACTGCGTATAGGCATCATTGTTGTGGGCGTTGTTGAAGGAATCGGGGGCAGAGGCGCTGGGCGTGTAGGTGATGAAACCTTCCGACGCGCTGGCGCCGGATTCAGAGAAACTCGGCGCGCGGAAGCCTTCCGAATAGGTGCCGCGGATCGCGATCTGGCGGATGGGCGTGTATTTCACCCCTACTTTTGGAGAGAAATTGTCTCCAGCGTCGGAGTAGTGGTCGAATCGCCCCGAAACATCGACTTCAAGGTGCTTGATCACCGGGGCGCTGAGTTCCGCGAACACCCCCGTCACGGTGCGGTCGCCGACGGTATGCGCCACCCCAAGTCCCTGAAAGGCGCTGCCAGGGTTCAGATCCGGATCGTTGGTTGCCTCATAACGGAACTGCGCGCCCACGGCGAGTTTCAGCGGACCACCGGGCAAGGTGTAGATCGCTCGCGACGCCGAGAAGTCCACCGAGTCCAGGTCGGCGGTCGAACTCTTGCTGATCGTCGGCGACAGGGCGGCCCGTGTCGCGGCGCTGTTGGAATCGGGGTTGATGAAGCTGTAGGCGCCGGTGTTGATATCGCTGATCAGCTGCGAATAGAGGAAATAGCCGGTATCCCGCGTGCCCAGGTCACTATGATTGATGCTGGTGGCCAGGCTGTAGTCCCATCCGATCAACGTTCCCTTGAGGCCCGCGGTCAGGCGATAGACGTGGTTGGTTTCGGTCAGCCGCGAGGGAATGTCGCC
>JANYFU010000215.1 GCA_025359665.1 Caulobacteraceae bacterium | reverse complement strand
GTGTGGTTCACCTACGAGCAAATGTTTCTGAGAGAGGGCGGGAGGCGGAGACCCGTTTCGTGCAATTTCTCCGGGTTCGGGCTAGTCTCGCCGAGCCATGGAGAACCGAACGGCTGAATCTGAGGTGGTGGCGCCGGAGGCTCTCGACGCGTTGAGGGATTTCGCCGCCAGATACATCTGGTGGAAGTCGCCCGACGAGGCCGTCGCCTCGCCGGATCGGGTGATCGCGCAGGTCATGGACATCGGTGACTACGACGATGTCCAGCGGCTGGCGGCTCTGGTCGGTGACGACAGGTTGCGGCAGGTCCTGGCCCTGGCCCAGCCGGGATGGTTCAGCGAGCGGTCCTGGGGCTATTGGCATCTTCGACTCGGCGCGGCGTCCCTGGGCGCACTCCCCCCGCGGCCCGAGCGCCAATTTGCATGACGGGGCGACTGAAGCCCCACATGGAGGTTCTGCCCCCGGTGCAGCAACGGCTCTGGCCCGGTCTGCGGCCGGCCGCCGGCCTGGGGTTCGTTCTCTATGGCGGCACGGCCATCGCCTTGCGTCTTGGGCATCGATCATCCGTCGATTTCGACTTCTTTTCATCGCAACCTCTGGATCGAGGCGCGCTTCACTCCGCCCTGCCCTTCATGGCGAGGTCGAGGGTGCTCCAGGACCAGCCGGACACCCTGACGGTCCTGGTGTCCGGCGAGAACAATGGAGCGCCGACGGTCAAGGCGTCGTTCTTCGGCGGCATCGGCTTCGGCCGCGTGGGCGCGCCCGAGATCACGGAGGATGGCGTGCTGCAGGTCGCGTCCCTCGATGATCTGATGGCGACCAAGGTGAAGGTGATGCTTCAACGCGTGGAGGCCAAGGATTACCGGGACGTAGCGGCTATGATCCGGGCCGGAACAAGCCTGGCGAGGGGCATGGCGGCCGCCCGGGTGCTCTACGGCGACGCCTTTCAACCCAGCGAGAGTCTGAAGGCCCTGGTGTATTTCCAGGGCGGTGATCTTGCGACCCTATCGAACGAGGACAGGCAAACCCTTGTAGAGGCCGTGAGCGCGGTGCGCGCCCTCCCTGAGGTTCCGATCGTGGCGCGCCGATTGACGCTGTGAATTGACGATACGGTATCGCTTGCGCCCAGCGCAAGACGAAGAGGCCAGGGCGATGCTCGAACGCTACAAGACGCTCACGCCGCTCAGCGTCGAAGCGATACTGACATGGATCTCCGAGGTTTCACGCAATCAGCGGCAGACGCGATTCCTGTTCCTCCATCATCCGGATCTCCGCGACAGTGGCCGGCTCCACGCGGATGGCCACGTTCTTGTGGTACGGTGTGCGGGCGATCGGATCGCAATCGTCACAGTCCGTTATCAGGTTCAGCCGGGGCCCCACCGTCACCCTCCCCGCGGACGTGTCGTAGATTTGGCCATAGCCATGCGGCAAGGAGGCCTGGCCGAGGCGCAGGTTTTGGTCGGTCTCGACGCGAACAACGATGCGGCCGATCCGGGTGACGACCGCCATCCAGTCACCTTCGGCGCCGCCGACGGCGGTGAGATCCTCGGGATGAAGGTGCAGGGCGCCGCCGGGATCGTTCTTGCGCCAGCGCGGGTCGCGGATGATCTGATTGGCGTTGTAGTGGCGCCGTTGGCCGCCGATCAGCATCAGCGGATAGTCGGGGTCAGGCTTCGCATCGGCGGGGTCGAGGCGGCCTAGCCAGTCCAGCAGCTCCGGCACGGCCAGCCGCACCCGCCGATCGGCGTGCCGTAGCAGGCGCCAGGTTTCGTCATACTCCAGATGCGTAAACGCCAGTCCGGACCGGCTGGAGAGGATCGCGGCGAACAGGTTTTCGCCCAACGCAAACCCATCTCCGTCGATGCCGGCCCGCCGAACCGCGTCGCCGAAATCGGCCGCGCATTTATGGGCGCCGGGCCACCAAGCCGCCGCGGCGTCGGCGCCGTCCGGCAGCGACCGCCCCAAGGTCTCGTAGAGAATGCTCGGCCCGACGGCCGAGAATTTCGCGTCGCTTCTCAAGACGTCACGGAACGCCGCGGCGAACGCGGGCCGATCTTCCGCCGCCGTGCGGCGCAGATCGGACAGGGTCTCCTCATCGGGCATGTCGCCCATGGCCCGCAGGAGCCGCGTGTAGATCTCGGGCTCGGGCAGCGTACCCGGCAACGGCTCGAACAGCGGCGCGCGCAGATGGAAATAGTTGTGAGGATACTCGAGGTTGAAGAGAGTGTTCTCCCACTTCTCGTATTGGTTTGCCGCTGGAAGAACGTAGTGCGAATGGCGCGCCGTCTCGGTCATGGCGACATCGACGGTGACCAGGAGTTCGAGTGCGTCGAGCGCCTGTTCCACGAGCGCGGTATTGGTGACGGAGTTGGCGGGATTGCCCGAATCCACGAACAGGGCCCGAATCCGCTCGGGATGGTCGGTCAGAATATGAGCGGGCAAGTCGTTCGGCGGGGTGAGGCCGGCAATCTTCGCCTGTCCCGTCACCGGCGCCAGGTCGCCCGGCTTGGAGTGACCCCACATCGGCGCCAACCAGGTGTGAAGACCGTTGCCACCGGGCCTGGCAAAGTTGCCGGTCAGCAGGAACAACAGTTTCTCGAGATAGGAGTTGAGCGTCGAATTGCGCGACTGCTGCAGGCCGACGTCGACGCGAACGCACATCGACGGCGCGGCCAGGATCATATCGACGGCGGCGTCAACGTCCTCGCGCGGGACATCGGCCGCGCGGATCCAGTCCTCGACCGGAACCTTGAGCAGCGCCTCGCGCACAGCCTCGAAGCCGACCGTCCGCTCGGCAAGGAACGCCCGCGCTTCGCCGCCCCCGCGCACGATGAGCGCAAGGATGGCGCCCAGGAGGAAGGCGTCGGTTCCTGGGCGTAGGCGCAGATGCAGATCGGCGTCCTCGGCCACCTCCGTGCGGCGAGGATCGATGACCAGCAGCTTCCGTCCGGCGTCCTTTCGGATCGCCTTGATCGCGTCGCGCGCCCGGGCGAAGCCGTTGGCCATCCACGGATTGCAGCCCAGAACGACCAGCAGGTCGGTGCTGTCGACATCCTCCGCCGTATGACAGTTCTGGCCACCGAACAGCTTTCCGTTGACCCAGAAATCACCAGTCTTCTCTTGCGACAGCGCCGTGAAGTGCAGCGACGCGCCCATGGCCCGCATCACCGACAAGCCGTAGGGGCCGGTGAGCGTGTTGCCCTGCCCGCCGCCGCCGTAGAAGCCGAATGCGTAGCCCCCGTGTTGGGCCCGGATGGCGTTCAGCTTTTCCGCAATCTCCGTGATGGCGGTGTCCCAGTCGATCGCATCGAACCCGCCGTCGGGCCGACGCCTCAGAGGCGTGGTGATCCGGTGTCCGAGGTTGTTGTTGTACCAGGGAATCCGCCCGGCCTTCTGGCAGATGTAACCCTTCGATTTGGGGTTTTCGCGGTCCCCGCGCACACGGGTGATCTCACGCCCGACCGTTTCGACCTCGATCCCGCAATTGACGTAGCAGAGGATGCAGGCGGTCTTTTGGGTGACGGAAGGGGCCATCGCGATCACCATTTCTCTGACCACGGCCGCAGCACGACTTCGAACGCCCAGGTCGACCGATGCTGGCGATGGAGTTGCAGGTAGGTTTCCGCGATCCGGTCCGGGTCGGCCATATTGTCGTCGACCGTCGTTCCCGCCAGCCGATGCGCGCGGCTGCCGTCATCCCGCGTCCAGCCGATCGCCGCGTCGATCGGCACATTGGCGATGTGGATGCCCTGGGGCATCAGCTCCCGCGCCATGCTCTGCGCGAGTCCAGACTTGGCCTGGCAGGCCATGGCGAAGGCCCCGCTGGTCGGGAAGCCTTTGAGGGCCGCGCTGGCGTTGGTGAAGATGATGGTCCCCCTCGCGCCGTTCGCGCTCACGGGATTGTCGCGCATCGCAATCGCGGCTTGCTGTCCGACGAGGAACGCGCTGAAGGCCGCGTTGCGAAGAGTTTCCAGCGCCATGTTCGGGTCCGCTTCAGCGATGCTCTTGCGGAAAATCCCGGCGACGCGGCCATCGATGTTGTGCACGACCAGGCTCGGAGGGCCAAGGTCACGGACGACAGTCTCGAACAACGACGCGACGGCGGGGGGATCGGCGGCATCACACCCGTATCGCCGCACCCCGTGCGACGCCTCCAGGGCCAGCAGCACCGGTTTGTCCGGATCCCTGGCCGCGATGGCGACGCGCATACCGTTTTGAGCAAACAGCCGGGCGCAACTCGCGCTTATGCCGGGGCCGCCTCCGACAATGAGCGCGGTATCCGGGAGCGCGGTATCCGGGAGCGCGACACCCGGTGAGGAAGGTTGGCTGTCGGCGGCCGCGGCCTGGGTCATTCTTCGGGCTCCATCATTGCGGCTAACAAGCGAGGTCGTCCCAGTTGGGGCGCCGGAGCTTGCCCGTGATTGCTTTGCCGGTGTCAGCGGCCTTGAAAGACCGCGGCCCGGCGCTCCACGAAGGATTGGATGCCTTCCCTTGCGTCCTCGCTGTCCATCACCTGCCCGCGAATGTGCGGAATGATGTCGATCGCCGCCTGCTCACCGGCCTCGATGAATTTGCGGCCGGCAGCCTTGGTCACCTGGATACCGAGCGGCGCGTTCCTGGTGATGATTTCGGCGATCTCCATGGCGCGGTCGATCTGCTTGCCCACCGGCGTAATTTCCTGGACGAGGCCGATGCGGTGCGCCTCGGCGGCGTTGAATTCGTCGCAGAGGAACAGGTGATACATGGCGGCGCCCCAGCCGGCGCGCGTGAGGAAGCGGAAGTGCGCGCCGCCCAGGGGCGCGATGCCCCGCTTCGCTTCCATCTGGCACAGCCGCGCGTCTTCAGCCGCCACCACGATGTCGCCCGCGAGCATGATTTCGATGCCGACGGTGAAACAGACACCCTGGATCGCGGTCACGATCGGCTTTCGGCATTGATTGGCCAGCCCGAACGGATCGATGTTTCCCACCGGTCGATCGATCTTGACGGCCGACGGACCAAAGAACTTCGGCATGTCGAGGCCTGCGGTAAAGTGCTTGCCCTCGGCGCAGAGAACGCCGGCCCAGAGGTCGTCGTCGCGGTCCAGAACGGTGAAGGCCTCGGACAGCTCCTCCATCATTTCCGGGCTGAAGGCGTTCATCTTGGCCGGGTTGTCGATCACGATCTTGAGGATGCGGCCGTGGCGTTCCTGGCGGACCCGTCCCAACTGTGCGGCGGCTTCGGTCATCAAGCTTCTCCCCGAGTGCGGCCGCGTGTCGGCCAAGTTTTTGGCGCAGGCTGTCCGAACAGCGTTCTGCATGTTATGTGACATGCAGTCAATTCAACATGACGATCAACATTCAGATCGTCAAGCGCGGAGTCGATCTGGTGGGGCATTCACGGGCGGAAAAGATCGACAGCCGAGAGCGGATCCTCGATGCCGCCGCGCGCCAGATCCGACAGGGCGGCCTGGAAAGCGTCAGCATCGCCGAGCTGATGAAGGCCGCGAACCTTACCCACGGGGGATTCTACGGGCATTTTCCGTCGCGAGCGGCGCTCATCGCCGCGGCGTTGGAGAGAGCGCTGGAACGCGGGGAAGCGGCCTTCATCGCCGCCCAGCCCGCCAATGGACCGGTCACGGTGAAGTCCATCGTGAATCGATACCTTAGCCCCGCACACCGCGACCACCCGGGCGAGGGCTGCGCGGTCGCCGCTCTCGCCGCCGACGTGGGACGGGCGCGTGATAGAACGGTTCGGACCCATATGATCACGCGCCTGGACCGCAGCCTGGAGGATATGGCCGAGGCGATGGGGAACGGTCCGGAGGCGGACGAAGCCGCGCTCGCGGCCTGGTGCGCCATGATCGGCGCCATCACCCTTTCGCGCGTCTACAGCGGCACGGACCGCGCCGACGAGATCCTGAAGGTTGCGCGACAATCCGTTCTCGACCTGGAAGCCCGTGGACGTTCCGCGAAGTAACGGATTCCGTCTCACCTTGATGAGGACGCCTGAGATGATCGACCTGGACCTTTCGGGAAAGCGGGCCGTGCTGACCGGCGCGAGCCTGGGCATTGGGGCGGCCGCCGTTCGCGCCCTCGCCGACCAGGGCGCGCGCGTGTGCTTCTGTTCCCGCGATCCCGCCAACGTCGCGGCGCTGTCCGACTACCGCCCGCCGAGCGGCGACGGCTCGGTCATCGGATTCTCGGCCGACATGGCGGACCGTCGATCCGTGGATGAATTCCGGGATGGCGTGCAGGCCGAAGGCCCGGTCGACATACTCGTGAATAACGTCGGCGCCTCGCCGTCGCGCAACTTCCTCTACATGAGCGACGAAGACTGGTTCTCGCTGTTCGAGCTGAACCTGATGTCGGCGGTTCGCTGCAC
>JANYFU010000212.1 GCA_025359665.1 Caulobacteraceae bacterium | reverse complement strand
GTCTACCGCCTGGACCTCTAGCCCACGGCCGCCCGGCGAAACTTCAGATTCAGCTTGTACAGGCCCAGCATGATGCCGGGCTGATGCTCGAAGCCGTTGTCCGGGCCATATTCAAGCGTTTCGATCCGGTCGAGCAACCGGCCCCAGGCGATGGCCTGCTCCTGGCGCGACAGGCCCGAGCCCGGGCAGCTCCGCGAGCCCTGCGAGAAGGCCAGGTGCCGGGTCACGCCCTTGCGATCGAGAACAAGATCGTTCGGTCGTTCCCATTCCACCGGGTCCCGATTGGCGGCCGCCCAACGCAGGTGCAGGGTCGAGCCGGCGGGAATGGTCAGACCGTTGAAGACCTCGTCCTGTGTTGTCATCCGTGTCGACAGGCCCTGGGTGGGAGACCGCAGGCGCAGGCCTTCTTCCAGGAAGGTTCGCAGCGTCGATCGATCCTCCCGCACCGTGCGGTAGAGTTCGGGGTCCTCGCAGAACAGCTGGGCCTGTTCGGCGATGGCATACTGGGTCGTCTCGAGTCCGCCTATGACCATGGCGTAGACGACGCCGTTGATCTCCTCGTCGGTCAGCTTGCGGCCCAAGCCGGCGTAGGTGATCTGGGTCAGCCAGGAAATCATGTCGTCCGCCGGGCGCCGCCGCTTCTCGATCACCGCGTCGGCGACATAGTCCTTGAACCCCGCGAGGATGCGCATCTGTTCGCGCCCCTGCTCGGGGGTCAGCAGGTTCCGGTGGGTGCGGCCGTGAACGAAGGCCATCACCTGGGCGCCGCCCCAGATCTCCAGACGCGGGATGTCCTCGACCGGGAAACCCAGGACCGTCGCCATCACGATCTGGGGCAGAGGCCGGGCGAACTCGGCGACGAAGTCCACCTCGCCCCTGTCGATCCAGGCATCAATCAGCTGGTTGGCGGCCTTGGCGATCATGTCCGCGTGCCGCGTGGCGCCCGGTCCGACCCAGGGATCGGTCAGTTCGGCCTTGTGCGCGCGCCAGAGAGTCTCATCCGGTCTCAGGCTCTGGATCGAGGCCATCATAGCGTTCATCGGCGGCATCGAGCCGTCCGGATTGGCCTTGGGGCGGGTGGTCAATCCCGGCGGAAAGCGTTCGGGGTCGCGCACCACGCGTAGTATGTCGGCATATCGGCTGAGAACGAATCCATCGGCGCCCGGAGTCGCCCCCTCGCCGGGCAGGCGAAGCACCGGCGCCTGGGCGTGCAGGATGGGATAGGCCTCGTACCAGTGTTCCTGAGCGCCCAGCGCGAACAGGTCCACCTCAGCCAGGCTCATGGGACATTTCAGGGCGTTGTTGGCCGTGCGCGGTTCGGTTCTAGCCATGTTTCCCTGCCTAAGGTGACCCCGCCTCGCGGGCGCCCGCGTTGGCCCCCGGGCCGCGCCGTCGTTTTTGCCGTTGCAATCTATCCCCTGCCCTAAGCCGCCTCAAACTCCCGGGTTCGCCAGATCGCATGGGGCGTCAGGGTCAGCCGGCCGATCGCGGTATCGGCGCCGGTCAGTTCGACCCAATGGTTGGTGTTGGCGTGAAGGGAATGGAACGGGCCTTTTTCCACGGCTGGGCACATCACCCGGCCGTATCTCTCGCGTATCTCCGCCCGTCCGCGCCAGATGCCGTAGGGACCGAACTCGCAGACCGCATCGGCGGTGAACATGCCGGCGAGCGCGCCCAGATCAAGGGCGTCGAGATAATAGAAATAGCGAAGCCGCGAGTTCCGGATGCCCTCGATCTCGAGCAGGTCCGCCAGGGTCACGCGGTCTCTCCAGGTGGGCTTTGTTCCATCCTCTCATGAAATTCGTCATCGCCAAAAAGCGGGTTGGCGCCCCAAAGCGCCGTTGAAGCGGACAGGACCGTCGATCGCCGCGGGTGCTGGCGCCGGGTCGCGCCGACGACCTCTGCTGGAAACGACACGAATTAGGGCCGGACCGGGCGTTAGGTCTGTTCCGTCGAACGGCTTCAGGCTCTAGGTTGCCGCCATGCCCCTGACCGCCTTCACCAACACCTTCGCCGGCAACCCGCTCGACCGCGTCAGCGAACACCGCTCCGATCCCGAGTGGATCGCCGCTCAGCTGGCGGCTCCCGACGCCCTTGGCCTGGCGCTCTGGAACGGAAAACCGCTGGTCGAGACCGCCAAGGCGGGCGGGATCCAAATCGCCTATATTCCGGCCGGGATGGCCAAGGAATTGGCCGGCGGGCCGGAAAAGCTGCTGTTCATGGGCCTCTGGCAGGGCGTGGCGGTGTTTGCCGTCGATCTGGACGGCCGCCCCGACCCGGCTGACGGGCCTCTGGAGGGGCTGGGTCGTTTCGAGGATCTGCGCGTGATCGCGATGACCATGCCCGGCACTGAAGCGGCGATAGTGGCCACCGCCAAATCGATGTTCGAGTGGCGCCGTAAGCACCGCTTTTGCTCCGCCTGCGGCCAGCCCTCGGAGGTCGCGGACGGCGGCTGGAAGCGGGTCTGCCCGTCGTGCGAGACCCAGCACTTCCCCCGCACCGATCCGGTGGTGATCATGCTGGCGGTCAAGGGCGAACGTTGCCTGGTCGGCCGCCAGGCGGCCTGGCCCAAGCTGATGTATTCAGCCCTGGCCGGATTCCTCGAGCCCGGCGAATCCATCGAGGAAGCCTGCGCCCGCGAACTCTGGGAGGAGGCCCGCCTGAAGACCCGGTCGGTGCGCTATCACTCCACCCAACCCTGGCCCTATCCGTCGTCGCTGATGATCGGCCTGATCGCCGAGGTTGAGAACGACGACGCCGTGGCCGACCAAGTCGAGCTGGATGAGGTTCGCTGGATGACCCGCGAAGAAACCCGCGCCATGCTGCGTGGCGAGGTGGCAGACGCCAAGGCTCCCGGCGCCCTGGCCATCGCCCACCAGCTTATCAAGGCCTGGTCCGAGGAAACGCCTGCAGCCTGACCTGGGACGAGATCGCCAAGGGGG
>JANYFU010000210.1 GCA_025359665.1 Caulobacteraceae bacterium | reverse complement strand
AAATCGTTGGTGACACTGCCGATGGCCAGCACCAGGGTGTCATAGTCCACCGACCGGGGGGGCGTGATCTGGCGGCCCTCGTCGTCGAACATGGCGCCCAGCTTGAGCTGTCTGGACGCGCGGTCCAGACCGACCATCTCGCCGAAGGCATAGTCGAAATGATGCCATTGGGCCTGGGCCAGATAGTTCAGCTCATGCTGCGAGCGGCGCAGGCTGCCGGCCGCGACCGAGTGCAGCAGCGGCTTCCAAAGATGCGTCCGCGAACGCTCCACAAGCGTGATACGCGCCTCGCCCCGCTTGCCGAGGGTGTCGCCAAGCTTGGTCACCAGCTCAAGACCCGCGGCCCCGCCGCCGGCTACGACAATATGGGGGCGCCGATGGGTGGTCGCCGTTGAAGCCGTCATGGCATGATCCCGTAGCATCCCCGCGCGCTGAGCCGCGCCGAACCATAGCGGCGCAGAAACGCTTCTAAACACGAACGGCCGTCGTTGTGCAGTGCAAAATCGAGTGGGGCCGTCACCTGCCCGATGTGGACGCGGAGCCGCGCGAGAACCGTCTTCCCGGCCGCTGTTTCTCGAATGTAGTGTGACCTATTGTCGCAGATCGGCCCAGTTCCAACGCCGGCCTTTCAGGCGGCCTGGGCGGTGAACTGCAGCCGGGCCAGCCTGGCGTACAGACCACCTCGGGCCAGCAGCTCGGCGTGCTTGCCCTCTTCCACCACCCGGCCGGCGTCCATCACCACGATGCGGTCGGCCTCCAGCACGGTGGCGAGCCGATGGGCGATGACCAGGGTCGTGCGGCCGTGCATGGCCTCGTGCAACGCCTGTTGGACCAGGCGTTCGTTCTCGGCGTCCAGCGCGCTGGTGGCTTCGTCCAGCAGCAGGATCGGCGAGCGGCGGATCAGCGCCCGGGCGATGGCCAGGCGCTGTCGCTGGCCTCCGGACAAGGTTTTGGCCTGCTCGCCGACAGCGGTGTCGAAACCCTGGGGCAGCGCCTTGAGGAAGCCCTCGGCCTGAGCCGCCAGAGCCGCCACCCGCACCTCGTCGGTCGTCGCGCCCGGACGTCCGAAGCGGATATTGTCGGCCGCCGAACCAGAGAACAGCGGCGCTTCCTGAGCCACCAGGGCCAGGCGGGCGCGGACCTCGGCCGGATCGGCCCGGGTCAGATCGACGCCGTCGATGCGGACGGTCCCGGAATCCGGATCATAGAACCGCAACAACAACCGCAGCACCGTGCTCTTGCCGGCGCCCGATGGGCCAACCAGGGCGACGCGCTCGCCAGGCCGGGCATGGAGCGAGAAGCCATCCAGGGCTGGCGGCCCGGCACGGCCGGGATAGGCGAAACGCACGTTCTCAAAGCTGATGTCGCCCCGCGAAGGCCTGGGCATGGGTTCCGGCCGCGCCGGGGACCGGATCGCCGGGGTGGTGTCCATCATCGCGACGATCCGCTCGGCGGCGCCCGAAGCCTTCTGGATCTGGCCCCACACTTCCGAGAGATCCTTGACGGCGTTGGCGGCCAGAAAAGCCAGGCCAAGCAACTGGAACAGCGCGCCCGGCGTCAGGCTGTGTTCGACGATCACCGCCAGGGCCGAACGATAGAGCAGCGCCAGCATGCCGCCGAAGATCACCGTGATCATCAGGAAGGACAGCACGCCACGGGCGCGAATCTGGGCCCGGGAGGCCTCGAACGCGCTCTCCACGGCGCCGTTGAAGCGGCCCGCGACCGAGTCTTCCTGACCGAAAGCCTGGACCGTGTCGATCGCCCCCAACCCTTCGCCGGCATAGCCCACCGCCTCTGCGAAGCGATCCTGAGCCCGGGCCGAGAGCGTCTGGAGGCGGCGGCTCATCACCAGCATCGGCGTCAGCAGGATTGGAATCATCAGCAGGACCATGAAAGTCAGGCTGGGGCTGACCACCATCATCCACACCAGGGCGCCGATCAGCGTGACCAGATTGCGCATCGCCACGGGAATCACATTGCCGACGATGCCCTCGACGATCGACATGTCGGTGGTCAGGCGCGACAGCACCTCCCCGGTCCGCAGCTTCAGAAAGTGTGTGAGGTCGAGGCCCAGCACGTGGCGGAAGACCATCTTTCGCAGGTCGGCGACCACGCGCTCACCCAGCTTGAACAGGAAATACAGCCGCAGCCCGGTGGCCAGGGCCAGCACGGCGGCCACCGCACCGGCCATCAGGAAGACCCGGGCCAGGGCGCCGGGCTCGCGCACCGAAAAGCCGCCGTCGATCACCCACCGCGCCGCCGCGCTGAGCCCCAATATGGCTCCGGACGAGATCAGCATGAAGGCCAGGCCGAGGAATGCATCGACCGGATGGGCCTTCACGAAAGGGATCAGTCTGAACAGCGGGCCGAGACCCCGACCCTTGTCGCGGCTCCAGGCCTCATGCAGAAGCTGGTCCCTCATCAGGGCGCCAAGGCCAGGACGCCCGGCCCTGGAAGTCTCGCTGGAGCCCGCTTCGTTCATTTACATCCTACAACACAGACTTTATCCGGCGCATACGACCTCGCGGCGCCAAACGGTCGACGCGGGGCGCCAGTATCGACTATCAGGTCCCAAGGCTTTGTCGATGATGACGCGCCATCGGGACGCTTTACATGATCTCCAGACCCGCCGCTCCGTAAAATACCTTCAGTGGACCACCCAATCTTGACCCCAACCCCCACAGCCGCCGACCGGACCGTCCGGAAGGGGGATTTCGCGACCATCGCCGAGGCCCTGGATTTCGCCGCGACCCAGCGGACCGGCGTCAATATCCACTCTCTGCGCGGCGAGTTGGCCGAAGTGCTGACCTATGCGGCGCTGGCTGAACAGGCACGCACGCTGGCCGGACGCCTGCTGGCGCTCGGCCTGGCTCCAGGCGATCGGGTCGCCTTGGCGGCGGACAGCGACGGCGACTTTCTCCGCGCCTTTTTCGCCTGTCAGTACGCCGGCCTGGTTCCGGCGCCGACGCCTCTGCCCGCGCCGCTGGGCGGCAAGGAAGCCTATGTCGCCCATGTCCGACGGATGATGCTGTCCGCCGGAGCCAAGGCCGCCTTCGCGCCGCCCGCCCTGGCGGCCTGGTTCGCCGAGGCGGCCGATGGGCTGGGCCTAGTGTTCGTCGGAACCTTGGCCGACCTGCCGGCGGCCGGCGCCGAGCGGCTGCCGACGATCAATCCACACGGCCTGTGCTATCTGCAGTTTTCGTCGGGCAGCACGCGCTTCCCGGTGGGGGTCGCGGTGACCCAATCGGCGCTGATGGCCAATCTGGTCGCCATTGGCCACCACGGCCTGGGTGTCGCTGCGGCCGATCGCACCGTGACCTGGCTGCCGCTGTACCATGACATGGGCCTGGTGGGGATGTTGCTCAACAGCCTGGCCTTCCAGGTCTCGGTCGATCTTTTGCCCACTGGCGCCTTTGTTCGCCGCCCTGGCCTGTGGCTTGACCTGATTTCCAAACGGGGCGGCTCCATCTCCTATGCGCCCACGTTCGGCTATGAACTGGCGGCGCGCAGAGCCAGCGCGGCGACGCTGAGCAAGCTCGATCTCTCAACATGGCGAGTCGCAGGCCTGGGCGGCGACATGATCCGGCCAGAGCCGCTTCGCGCCTTTGCCGCCACTTTCGAGCCGGCCGGCTTCAACGCCCGGGCCTTCACGGCCAGCTACGGCATGGCCGAGGCCACCCTGGCCCTGACCCTGACACCGGTCGGCCAGGGTCTGAGGACCGACATCGCCGACATCGACGCCCTCGAACACCACCGCCGCGCCTCGGCGCCGACCCGGTCCGGCGCGCGCGCCAGGGAGTTCACCCTGTGCGGGACGGTGCTGGAAGGCCACATGATCGAAGTACGCGACGAAGCCGGGACGCCGGTGAGCGACCGAACCGTCGGGCGCATCTTCGCGGCCGGCCCCAGCCTGATGAAGAACTATTTCGGCGAACCGGCCGAGACCGCCAAGACGCTATCGCCGGACGGCTGGCTGGACACCGGCGATCTTGGCTACACGCTCGACGGGCAGATCGTGATCACCGGCCGGGCAAAGGATCTGATTATCGTCAATGGCCGCAATGTCTGGCCGCAGGACCTCGAGTGGACCGCCGAGCGAGAGGCCCCGGGCCTCAGAGCCGGCGATGTCGCGGTGTTCTCCGTCAACGACGAGGCCGGCGAAGAACGGGTGGTCGCCCTGGTTCAGTGCCGCACCTCCGACCCGGCCGCCCGGGCCGCGCTGGCGACTGATGTCGGCAACCTGCTGCGGACCCGCCACGGCCTCGAGGTGAAGGTGGTTCCGACCCCTCCGCACAGCCTGCCCCAGACATCCTCGGGCAAGCTCAGCCGGTCGAAGGCCAAGGCTCTTTATGTCACCGGCGCCTTCGAGCCCGCGCCAGCCGTTCCGACGATCTGAAATGAACCGAGGCCTGGTGGCGGTCACCGGCGGCACGGGCTTCCTCGGCCGTCGGCTGACGGTGGCGCTGATGGCGGCCGGCTGGCGGGTTCGGGTGCTGGCCCGGAGTTCCACGGCGGGGCTGTTGGGCGCCACACTCCCTGAAGTTACAGTCGGCGATGTCAGGGATTCCGTGGCCCTGACGACACTCCTGGAGGGCGCCGAGGCGTTGGTGCACGTCGCGGGATTGATCAAGGCCGTGAACCGGACCGCTTTCTTCAACGTCAACACGGAAGGCGCTCGTCTGGCAGCCGAGGCGGCGGCCGTGGCCGGGTGCGGGCGCGTGGTTCAGGTCTCGAGTCTGGCGGCGCGGGAGCCGGCCTTGTCCGACTACGCCGCCAGCAAACGCGCCGGGGAGGACGCGGCGCGCGCCGTACTCGGCGATCGCCTGATGGTGACGCGCCCGCCCGCCATCTACGGACCCGGTGACCGCGAAACTCTCGGCCTGTTCCAGCTGGCGCGGAGCAGTCCGGTGGTCCCCATGCCGCGTTCGGCCACCACGCGCCTGGCGCTGGCCCACGTCGATGATGTGGTTCGGCAGGTGATCGATTCGCTGGAGGGGGACTGGGTGGCAGGAACCTTCGCCTTCGGCGGCGCAAGACCGGCCGGATATGGCTGGCGGGAGATCTTCACGGCGGCCGCGGCGGCCGTGGGCGGAAACCCGATCCTCGTCCCGACGCCGGACTGGGCGATTCGCGGATCGGCCGCCCTGATCGAGGCCATCGGCCGGGTCAGGACAAGTCCGACGATCTTCAACCGCGGAAAGGCCAGCGAATTGCTGCACGAGGACTGGTCCGTGAGCGCCCATGAGCAACATCCGGTGTCTTTCACCCCTAGTTTTGACCTTGACGCGGGTTTCGAACAGACTGTCAATTGGTATCGGCGGGAGGGCTGGTTGGTCTGATCGCCGCCTTTTTTCCTGGCGCCGGCGGCATATATGAGGAATCCAACGTCTTCAGGCGGACGCGACTCAGATCCTCGGATAGGAGCCAAGGTTGGGGCGCGATTTTCTGGCGCGGTTGAACGGGGCGTCTCAAACCTGTTACGATGTTCGGGGGCTTATCCTTGGCCCCTAAGCCTAGGGGCAATCAGGCCGAATGCGACAAAACCATCAACTCGCCCTAGTGGAAAGCCAGAGTCAGCCGATGACTCCATCCATGCGAAACGAAATTTCAACCATCTTTGAGCAGGTGCTTGGGAGACCCGTGTCGATCACCGACGACACGGACATAGTCGAGGATTTGGGGATGGATTCCTTGGGGGTGATGAATTTCGTCATGGCGATCGAAGACTTCTACGACCTGTCGATCCCGCTGGATCGGGTCGCTCAGATACAGACCGTGGCCGATCTGATTCGCGCCGTCGAAGACCTCAAAATCGGGAACGCGGCATGACCATTCTCGCCAAACACGCCGGATACCGGCAGGCCTATGACGCCTTGCTGGCGCACGGCGTCGATCCCCTGAACGTTCAGTTCGACAGCGTGTTATCGCCAACCGAAGGCGTATTGAACGGCCAGACGACGATCTTGCTGGGCACCAACAACTATCTGGGCCTGACATTCGACCCGGATTGCATCGAGAAGGCCGTACAGGCAACCCGCGAACAGGGCACCGGCACGACCGGATCGCGGGTAGCCAACGGCACCTACAATGGTCATACCGAGCTGGAGAAGGCGGTAGCCGACTTTTATGGCCGCAAGCACGCCATGGTGTTCAGCACCGGCTACCAGGCCAATCTCGGTGTTCTGTCGACCCTGGTCGGCCGCGGCGACCACCTGATGCTCGACGCCGACAGCCACGCCAGCATCTATGATGGATCCCGCCTGGGTATGGCCGAGGTGATCCGGTTCCGGCACAACAATCCCGACGATCTCTACAAACGGCTCCGCCGGCTCGAGGGCGTTCCGGGCGATCGCATGATCGTGGTCGAAGGCATCTATTCGATGCTCGGCGACACCGCGCCGCTGAAGGAATTCGCGGCGGTCAAGCGCGAGACCGGCGCCTATCTGCTGGTCGATGAAGCGCACTCGCTTGGCGTGCTGGGTGAAACCGGCCGTGGGCTGGCCGAGGCCGAGGGTGTCGAAGGTGATGTCGACTTCATCGTCGGCACGTTCTCCAAGAGCCTGGGCAGCGTCGGCGGATTTTGCGTTTCGGACGCCGCCGACTTCGACATCATGCGGATCGTCTGCCGCCCCTACATGTTCACCGCCTCCCTGCCGCCCGGCGTCGTGGCCTCCACCATCGAGGCCCTCAAGAAGCTCAGAGCGGAGCCGGCCCTGCGCGCCAGCCTGATGCGCAACGCCAAGCGCCTCTACGATGGGCTGTCGGCCATGGGGTTCCAGACGGGACCCGAGGCCAATCCGATCGTGGCCGTCACCATGCCCGACCAGGAGACGGCGGTGGTGTTCTGGAAGCTGCTGCTCGAATCAGGGCTGTATCTCAATCTCGCCCTACCGCCCGCCACGCCGACCAACGCCTGCCTGCTGCGCACCAGCGTCAGCGCCGCGCACACCACGCAGCAGATCGACCGGGCCCTGGACATTTTCGCCGACGTGGGTCGCCGGTTAGGCTTCCTTCCGTCGGATCGCCGCCGCGCCGCGGGGGCTCTCTGAAGCCGTGACGTCAGTGGCGCTCGGCGCGCCGGGCGCCTACAAATCCTGGTGGCGCCCATCGATACTCGATGGCTACATTCTGCGCATGCTCGGCGCGCCGGCGGGGGCGGTGCTTGGCGTCACCCTGGTGGCGTTCCTGCTCGACCAGACACTCCACCTGATCGACCAGCTGGCATCCAACGGCGCGCGGCTGGGCTATCTTTTCGGCCTGGTCACCAATCTGGTCCCCTACGAACTGGGCCTGGCGATGCCGGCATCGTTTTTCGTCTCGATGTTCATCGTCATCGCCCGGTTGGACGAGGAAAGCGAAATCGACGCGATCCTGTCGGGCGGCATATCGTTCGAACGCATTGTGGCCCCGCTGGCGGCGGCGGGGATGGTGCTCGGCGTGGTCAGCCTGCTGCTGGTGGGATACCTCCAGCCCTACAGCCGGTTTGGCTACAGGGCGCTGCTCAACGCCGCGACCGACGCCGGCTGGACAGCCCGGCTGGACCCGCAGGTGTTCATCAACGCCGGACCCGACTTCACGATTTCCGCCGACGAGGCCGATCCCACCGGCCGAAAGCTCAAGGGCGTCTTCATCCGCCGCAAGACCCTGACCGGCGAGACCGTGGTTACGGCCACCGAAGGCGTCCTGGCCCTCAAACCCGATCGAAAGACCACCGAACTGCGCCTGGCCGGTGGGATGATCCTCTCCGACGGAGGACAACAGGGCTCGCGGCTGCTGAGGTTCGGTGATTTCGCCTATCAGGAGGTTATCGCCGGCGCCGAGACGCTGCGTCCACGCGGCGGCGACGAACAGGAACTGACGCTTCCGGAACTGCTCAGCGAAAGCCAGCGGCCGGACGCCTTGATACCCAAGCGCGTGCTGCAGGCGGAACTCTATGCGCGGCTGGCCAGGTCCTTCGCCATTCCGCTGCTGCCGCTGCTGGCCCTGCCCTTGGCTCTGGCGGCCAAACGCGGTCGCCGCGCCCCGGGCATGATCATCGGCGCCATCCTGCTGGTGACCTTTCACCATGGGGTGACCTTGGCCAAGGGCTTCGCGGTCCAGGGGTTGCTCGATCCGCTGGTCGCCATGGGTGGGCTGTACGGCGCGCTCGCGCTGGTGTCGTTCTGGCTGTTTCTGTCAAGCCGAAGGCGGCCCGGAGAGACACCGATTTCCGGGCTGTTCATGCGCCTGGAGTCGTTGTTCGAACGGCGCACGAAAGTCGCCGCCAAGCCTAAAACCGCCGGCGGCGTGGTCAGTCTATCGGCGTATCTGACCCGCATCATGGCGGTACGCACCGGCGCCGCCGCCCTGGCGCTGATCGGCCTGCTGCAACTGATCGACCTTCTCGAACGCACCAGCGGCATACTGGCGCGCGGCGGCGTAGCCGACATCGGCCGCTATATGATCCTGCGCATGCCGTTCCTGTTCCAGGAAGTGGCGCCGTTCGCGGTGCTGGGCGGAGCGATCTTCACTTTCAGCCAGCTTTCACGCAGCAGCGAGCTGGTAGTGATGCGAATCTCGGGCCTGTCGCTGTTCCAGATCTTCCAGCGCACCGTGCCGGTGGCGCTGGCCGTGGCGGCCCTGGATATTGGTGTCACCGATCAGGTGACGCCGCGGGCCGAGCAGGCCCTGGCGACCTGGTGGAACAATTCCGCGCCCGGCGCGGCGGCCAAGCCCGACGCACCGCGCTGGTTCCGCATCGATGGCAATGTGGTCATGGTCCGGTCGGCGACGCCCAACGGAACGGTGCTGCGGGGCGTTTCGATCTATGAGCGCGACGACCGCCGGGCGCTCACACGCCGGATTCAGGCCGCCACCGCCGTATGGGGACGGGGGGGATGGCGACTGCATGACGCCGCGATCACCGACATGGGCCTGCAGCGCGCGACGATGATGAGTGTCGCGGAAACCCAGTGGCGAACCACGCTCCGCCCCGCCGACACGGCCCGCCTGTTCGCGGCCGCCTATGAAATCACCTCCGAGACGGCGTTTCGCTCGCTGTTCGGCGAGGGTCCGGTGGATCGCAGCCCAAGCCAGATCAAGACCCGGCTGTATCGAACCCTGGCCGAGGGACTGGCGCCGATCATCATGCTGCTGCTGGCTCTACCCACGGCGCTCGGCCACTCGCGCAGCAACCGCACGGCGCCGATCGTCTTTGGACTCGGCTGCGGCCTGCTCTATCTGGTCAGCGACGGGCTGCTGACGGCGATGGGCTCGACCGGGATACTGCCCCCACTGGTGGCCGCATGGGGGGCGCCGGTGGCCTTCGCGGCGGGGGCGATCAGCATCCTGCTGTATGCGGAAGGGTAGTCGTGGCGGTTGAAATCATCCCGGTCGAGAGCAAGGCGGAACTGGAGCGCTTCATCCGCCTGCCCATGCGCCTTTCCGCCGCGGACCCGGCGTGGGTGGCGCCGCTGATGTTCGAACGCCGCGAAGCGCTTTCAAAGAAGGTGAACCCCTTCTTCCAGCACGCCGACGCGCAGTTCTGGCTGGCGCGCAAGGACGACCGTGACGTCGGCAGGATCAGCGCCCAGATCGATCATCTGGCGAAGTCCGATCCGGCGGCGCCCGCCGGCTACTTCGGCATGATCGCCGCCGAGGACGATGCCGAGGTGTTCACCGCCCTGTTCAGGACCGCCGAGGACTGGCTACGCGCCCGGGGCCGGACCCAGGCCCTCGGACCGTTCAACCTGTCCGTCAACGAGGAAGTCGGCCTGCTGATCGACGGTTTCGAAACCCCGCCGATGGTGATGATGGGCCATGATCAGCCGTTCACCGCCCGTCGGATCGAAGAGCAGGGTTACGCCAAGGCCAAGGACATGTACGCCTATATTTCCGAGGCGTTCCTGTTCAGCGACCGCGTGGAAGCCCGCCTGAAGCGCCCCCTGCCGGCCGGCATGGTGCTTCGGCAGGTCCGCATGGACAAGTTCGACGAGGAAATCCGCATCTTGTCGGACATTCTCAACGACGCCTGGTCGGAGAACTGGGGGGCGGCGCCGATCACCGAAGCCGAAACCAAGCATCTTGGCGAGTCGCTGAAGCTGATCCTGATTCCCAAGTGGATCTGGTTCGTGGAGATCGATGGCGAGCCGGCGGCGTTCGTCGTACTGTTGCCCGATCTCAATGACGCCACCCGCGACCTGAAGGGCAGCCTTTTGCCGTTCGGCTGGGCCAAGCTGATCTGGCGGCTGAAGTTCCAGCCGATCCGACGCGGCCGTGTGCCCCTGATGGGCGTGCGCAAGCGCTACGCCCGTGATCGACGTGGCACGCTGGCGCCCTTCGTCCTGATCGACGCCATCCGCCGGGAGTCCGTCAAACAGGGCCTGCAGGCGGCGGAATATTCCTGGATACTCGAGGACAACAAGCCGATGCGGCATATCCTCGAAGGCCTCAACGCGCGGATTTACAAGACCTATCGCGTATTTGCAAAACAGATCGCCCCAACCGGCGACACCGTCACCTGACCTGAAAGACCGTTGAAATCTTGACCGATTCCCTCCCCGCCGGAAGTCACGGCCACCCGGCGCTCGCTTCGGTGGAGACCATCATCGCGGGCCTGGCCAGCGTCGGCTATATCGCCTCGCGCCGGATCGCCACGGCTCTGTTCATGGCCACTCACCTGCAAAAGCCGGTGCTAGTGGAAGGCGTGGCCGGTGTCGGCAAGACTGAGCTGGCGCTGTGCGCGGCGGCGCTTCTCGGCCTGCCGCTGATCCGGCTGCAATGTTATGAGGGCCTTGATGAGTCCAAGGCGCTGTATGAGTGGAAATACGGCAAGCAGCTGCTCTACACCCAGATCCTTAAGGACCACATGGGGGCCTCCCTGACCGGCGCGCCCGACATGGCCACGGCCATGGAGCGGCTTCATGGAACGGGCGACCTGTTCTTTTCGGAGCCCTTTCTGGAGCCTCGCCCCCTGCTCAACGCCCTGCGCGAGCCTGGCGGCGCGGTGCTGTTGATCGACGAGATCGACAAGAGCGACGAAGCCTTCGAAGCGTTCCTGCTGGAGATGCTGTCGGCGTTCCAGGTCTCGATCCCGGAGATCGGGGTGATCAAGGCGACGACGCCGCCGGTGGTGTTCCTGACATCCAACAACGTGCGCGATCTGGGTGACGCCCTGAAGAGGCGTTGTCTGCATCTGCACATTCCACTGCCCGACCAGGGGCTGGAGGAGAAGATCGTGGCCGCCCGCGTTCCCGGTATCGAGGCCAGTCTCCGGACCGAGCTGGTGCGTTTCGTGCAGTCGCTCCGCACCTTGGATCTGCGCAAGCTGCCATCGATCTCCGAGACCGTGGATTGGGCGCGGGCCCTGATCCTGCTGCATGCCGGCGCCCTGGACGCGGAACTGGTCCGCGAGACCTTGAACGTGCTCCTCAAATTCGAGGCGGACATTGTCGCCGTCGAACCCCGGATCGGCGAATTGATCAGTATCGGCGCCTGATCGTGGCGGCGGGCATGGAGCCGATGCAGCATACTCTGGAGAGCTTCCTGCGCGCCCTTCGCGCTCATGACGTGCGGGTTTCTCCGGCCGAGGCCATCGACGCCCACAGGGCGGCGGCGGAGGTAGGCTATGGCGACCGGACTCTGCTGAAGGACGCTCTTTGCGTCACCCTGGCCAAGACGGCCGAAGAGGTCGACCGGTTCGACAGTTGTTTCGACACCTTCTTCGCGAGAGCGCCCTCGGAACGGTCGCGCGATCGATCGCGGCCAGGGGAGTTGGAAGCGCCGCCAGGGTCGCCGGACCTCGCCAGCCAGCTGCTGGCCGGTGACGAAGCGGCGTTGGCCCAGGCCATGGAAGCCTCGGCGGCAAGGGTCGGCGCCGGTGAGATACGCCTGACCAGTCAGCGCAACCTGCTGACGCGCCGGATGCTGGACGATATGGGCCTGCGCGAACTCGAAGCCATGATCCAGGCCCTGCGCGCGGCCGGCGGCCCCCGGGACGAGGCCCTGGCCGGGCGGCTGGCGGAACGGCGCGCGGCGCTGTTCGTCCAGGCCGCCGCCTTCGTCGAGCGCCAGTCGCGCCTCTACGCTAGCGAGAGCGGCCGGCGCATGCGCGACGCGCTGCTGGCCAAACAGTCGCTGACTGCTGTGGAACCGGAGGACTTCCGCGCCATGGAGGCTCTGGTCCGGCGCATGTCCAAGCGCCTCGCCACCCGCTACGCGCGCAAACGCCACCAGGCCCACAAGGGCAAGCTGGACGTGCGCAAGACCATCCGCCGCAGCATGGGCCACGGCGGCATCCCCTTTGAGGTGGTCTGGAAAACCGAGACCCTGCACAAGCCCAAGATCGCCGTACTTTGCGACGTCTCGCGGTCGGTAGCTTCGGCGGCGCAGTTTCTGCTGCTGTTTCTCTACAGCCTCAACGAGGTGGTGGAACGGCTGGACGCCTACGCTTTTTCCGACCGCGCGGTGAACGTCAACGACCTACTGGACGACGAGAAGGTCGACGACGCCATCACCCTGGTGATGGCCAGGGTGGGATTTAGGCCGACCGACTACGGCCGGTCGCTGGACGACTTCCTGGACGCCCAGGGCTCGAAGCTCGACCGTCGGACCACGGTGATCATCCTGGGCGACGGCCGGTCCAACTATGCCGACCCACGCCTGGACCTGATGCGCGCGATCAACGACCGCGCCCGTTCGGTGATCTGGCTCAACCCGGAGCCGGAGACCTATTGGGGCCAGGGCGACTCCAAGATGGACGCCTATGGCCGCTTCAGCACCGTGGCCAAGACCTGCAACACCCTTGGCCAGCTTGAGCGCATAATCGAGGATGTCCTGCGGACCTATATGTCGCGATAGGACGAGATGATCAGAACTTGGCCTGGACGGTGATCTGCAGCTGCCGGCCGGCCTGGTAGGTATAGAGGTCGGAGGTGCTGGACGGTCCGGTGATCGAGGTGACGCTTCGATGATCGGCGAGGTTGATCGCCTCCAGCTTGACCTTGAAGTGACCGAAGTCATAGGCGGCCGAGGTGTTGACCGTGTTGTAGCCGGAGACTTGGCGGCCCTGGTTGGGGGCCAGGAAAATCCCCTCGCCGGTCGTTACGGCCTTCGAGCCATTGTAGAAAGCCACGAACCCGCCGACCTGTTTGAAGGTCAGGGAGGCTTGCCAGGGACCGCGATCATAGAGCGCTCCGACGGCGTCGGTGAACTTCGGCGAGTTGATGATCGCCTGGCCGGCCGTGGTGCTCTTGCCGCTGTTCAGCGAGCCGTTGGCGAACAGCGTCAGGCCGAACGGCAAGGCGTAGGCGATCTCGCCCTCGGCTCCGGAATAGCGCGCGTTGCCGGCGTTGACGTAGAACTGGCCGGTGGGATCGGCCTGCTCGAGGTTGGAGATATCGATCCGGTAGATGTCGAAATCCGCCGTCAACCGCCCCTTGGAATAGACCGTTCCGGCCTGGTAGTTGACGCTCTCCTGTGGGACCAGCTGGTTCAGGGACGGATTGTTGACCTGCAGGTAGGACAGGGCCGGGATCAGGAAGCCGGTGGCATACTGGCCATAGACCGACCAGTTCGGATTGATCTTGTAGTTGCCCGTGAAGAAGTAGAGCGGCTTGTCATAGGTGTTGGAGCCGGACACGGGGCCGCGCGTGAAGCTGCTCACCCCGCTGTTTTCAATCGCGGCGTTGATGTTCCGCTCCAGATTGACGTATTTGAACCCCGGGGTCAGCGTCAGGTTAGCCAGCGGCCGGATCTCAAGATCGAAAAACAGCTGATACTGAAACCAGTTTGAGTCTTCGAGCGTCTTGATGTTCGAGCTGTGGCTGACGGGCGGCGTCGTGGCGCTGGCGTATTTCAGATCCGGCGCGCCGGTCGTGAGATCGTAGAGAATATTGTGGCGATCGGTGCTGGAGGTCTCCACCAGCACGCCCGCCTTCAGGGTGGCGTATTGCCAGTCCTTGTTGACGCGCAGGATATCGCCATAGACGCGATAGCGGTTGCCCTTATTGTATCCGCCGATATCCGTGGCCGTGAATGGCGCGGAGTAGGATGGCGTATCGAAAATCGTTCCCGGTAGGCCGGTAATTTTGCTCGCCGAGATCGTCTTATTGCTGTAAAAATAGCTATATCCCTGGTCTTCGGTGGTTAATCCACCGCCAAAATCGTATCGGAAGTCAATATATTCGAAGTCACTGCGTTTCTTTTGGGTATTATAGCCCTTGTAGAAAGGGCTGGTGGGATCGTTGTTGAGAGCGAAATTCTTGCCGAACATCGCCGTCTGGACGAAGGTTTCGCCCGGCCCCGCGTCGGACTGGAAGAAACGGGTGTAGTTCACCGAGCTGAACAGGGTCACCGAACCGTGCGGCCCCAGCGGCGCGACAATCTTCAGCAAGCCGTTCTGCGCGATCCCGCCGGATTGGGAGAGCTCTCCGCCCGACTGCCGCTGATCGAAATTCAGCAACGCCTTGACCCCGCCGAGCCGTTCGATAGCGCCGGTCTGGAGCTTGGTGACGGTCGCCACGGTGTCATAGCTGCCGTAGGTTACCTTTTGGGAAACCCCCATCGCGTCGGCGACGGTGGGCGAGAAGAAGTGGATCGCGCCGCCGTAATTGGCCTGGCCCAGATCGCCCGCGGCGCCAGGACCGCGATCGACGACCGCCGCGCCGATGGTCGAGGACGGAAAGAACGACGCCGGATGGTGAGTGGGATCGTTGGTGTCGCCGTAGAAGATGCCGTCGTAGGTGACGTTGAACTGGCCGTCGGTGAAACCACGCAGATTGATCTTGTTGGTCTCGCCGACCCCGCCGCCGTTGGAAGCGATACCCGAAAGGCTGGGGGCGATCAGCACGACGGTGGTGTAGTCGCCGGTCTCGGGGGTGAACTGTTCGATGAACCTGTGGCTGATGATCGATTCGGGCTGCATCTCGTTGAGTGACGCCTTGACCGGCGCGGCCGCGGCGCCGGGGTTTTT
>JANYFU010000197.1 GCA_025359665.1 Caulobacteraceae bacterium | reverse complement strand
GTCCCTGCCTCTGCCGGCCGGATCACCCCGGCGAGGCGCGGGCCTGGGTGTTTCCCCGGCCGAAATCGCCTGCGCCAAGCGGCGCTTCGCCGACGAGGACCTGTCGATGATCGGCATGCGCTTTTACGGCGACAGCTTCGTACCCGACGCCCGCTTCGACACGCTCAAGCGAGAGTTCGGCGACAAGTTCGAGGCTATCGAGATCAACGCCGACCAGGGTCGACCCGACCCGCGCATGGACGCCCATTCGGTGATCACCCTGCACCTGCAAGACGACGACCCCGAAGGCCCGACCAAGAAGGCCGAACAGCGCGTGATCGCCTTCTTCAAGGAACGGACTGGGGCCTAGGCGACACCACGACCGTGGCGAAAGCCGCATGATCAACGTCCCAACCTCCCTCGCCATGCACCCGGTGTTCGACCTGCTGGCCTGGGGGGCCGGCGCGGCTGGCGGGCTCGTCGTCTACCGCTGGCGCATGCGGGCCGGCGCCGAGCGGCTGGTCCGGAGCGCCGAAGCCGGCTACTTCACGGCTCTTGTCGTGGGCGCGGTCGGCGGTGGTTGGCTGGCGGGTAGTCTGAACACTCTGCGTGGGCCGGCGCCGGCGCTTTCGCACAGCATCGCCGGGGTCCTGGCCGGCGCCATACTGGCGGTGGAGATCTACAAGGCGGTCCGGGGGATCCGGGGATCGACCGGCGGCGCCTTCGTCACCTCCCTCACCGCGGGGATTGTCATCGGCCGCTGGGGTTGCCTGTTCTCGGGCCTGGGCGACCGCACCTACGGCGTTCCGACCTCCCTGCCCTGGGGCGTCGATCTCGGGGACGGCGTTTCCCGCCATCCCGTTCAGATCTACGAGAGCCTGGCCATGGCGGTATTCCTGGTCGCCTACCTGTCCGGCCTGGCGCGCCGCGCGCCCTGGGCCATGCATCGGGGTTTCTATGTGATGGTCGCCTGGTATGGTGCTCAGCGGTTCGCGTGGGAGTTCCTGAAGCCCTATCCGAAACTGATCGGACCGCTTAACCTGTTCCATCTGATCTGCGCGGGGATGGTGGTCTATGGCGTCGTCTGGTTCGTCCGTGATCGCCGTCGCGAGGCCGACCCGCAAGGCCGCGCCCTATCTGTTCCTGGGCCAGACCACCAGCCTGTGTGAGACCTGCCTGGCCCTGGTTCCGGCCAAGGTGATCGGCGAGGACGGGTCGGTATTCTATCAGAAGCGATGTCCTGATCATGGGGTGCAAAAGACGCTGATCAGCGATGATATCGCCTATTGGAAGTCCCAGCGCGACTGGCTCAAGCCCGGCGACCGGCCACTGAGTCCCCAGACCCGTACCGACCACGGTTGCCCGTGGGATTGCGGCCTCTGTCCCGACCACGAACAGCATTCGTGCCTGGCCCTGATCGAGATCAACTAAGCCTGCAACCTGTCCTGTCCAGTCTGTTTCGCCGACTCCTCGACGCGCCGGGAAACCCACCGGAGCCTCGCCGAGGTCGAGGCGATGCTGGACACGGTGGTCGCCTCCGAGGGGGAGCCCGACCTGGTGCAGATCTCTGGCGGCGAGCCGACCCTGCACCCGGATTTTTTTGCGATCCTCGACGCGGCCAAGGCGCGGCCGATCCGGCACCTGATGATCAACACCAACGGCCTGCGCATCGCCCGGGAGGCCGGTTTCGCCGAGGCCCTGGTGCGCTACATGCCCGGCTTCGAGGTCTATCTGCAGTTCGATTCTCTCCGCCGCGAAGCGCTGATGGACCTGCGCGGCGCGGATCTGTCGCGCGTGCGCCTTGACGCCCTGAAGGCCCTGGAGCGCAACAATATCTCCACCACCCTGGTGGTGACGGTGAAGAAGGGTGTCAATGACCAGGACATCGCCGAGATCGTCCGTTTCGCCCTGAAATGGCGCTGCGTGCGGGGTGTCACCTTCCAGCCGATCCAGGACGCGGGCCGCAACGAAGGCTTCGAGCCCGGCGCTCATCGGATGGTGCTCAGCGAGATACGGCGGGAAATCGCCAAGGCCGGTGTCTTCGCGCTCGAGGACCTGATCCCCCTGCCATGCAATCCCGATCAGATCTGCATCAGTTATGGTCTGCGCCGCGGCGAGACGGTGGCGCCGATCACCGCCCTGCTTCCGCGCGATATCCTGGTGGACGTTGCCCCCAACACCGTCACCTTCGAGGGCTATCCGGAACTTCGAAACCGGGTGTTCGACCTGCTATCCCTCTCGACCGCCCAAGCCGACACCTCCGACAAGCTGGCCAATGTGCTTTGCTGCCTGCCGGACGCCGTGGTTCCCGAGGGCCTGGCCTACGAGCACACCTTCCGGGTCGTGGTCATGCAGTTCCTCGACCGGTTCAATTTCGACCTTGCCACGGTCAAGCGCTCCTGCGTTCACTTCGTCCAGCCGGACGGCCAGATCATCCCCTTCGACACCTTCAACCTGTTCTACCGCGAAGGCGCGGCGGGAGCGGCGGCGCTGGCCAAGGCCAGAAAGCGTTCAGCGTGACCAAACCTCCGATCCGAGGTCCCTACGCACCCGCAAGCGCGAGGTTCGTCGGCTTGCTGATGATGGCGGTCGGGGGTCTTATCGCGACTCTCTGCGGTCTTTGCACAATGACTTTCCTCGTCGGCGTGGGGTCGGTCTTCGTGACAGGTCGGATCGAAGCGATTCTGAGCATCCTCGCGACGGTCGGAATATTCGGCGGATTGCCCACCGGCCTGGGCGTCGCGTTGTTCATGGGCGGCTTGGCGAAATACCGACAACCGCAACGGCCCTGGACCAAAGACAGGTCGGAATTCTCATGACCCGCTTCCACTTGCCCCATCCTAGGCTCGGGGACCGAACGGTCCCATGAATCTGGCCGTTGTCGTGATGGCGGTTGGAGCGTTGCTCGCGGTGCTATGCGGGGCTTGCACGGTGGTGTCGATCGTATCGTCAAAGGGTGATCTAACGGCTCTGGCGGTCGGTGGCGCTCCCACCATTATCGGCATCGGCCTTTTTGTGACGGGACTCTTGCTATTGCTCAGACGCTGATCAACTCGTGCGAATCGATCCTCTTGCCCGCCATCGACACGCCATAGATCGAAGGTAGGTTCCGGCAACATGTTGTTTCGCCGCTCCAGCCTTTTCGCCTTCATGAGCCTTCTGTCGCTCACCGCCTGCGCCACCACCCAGCGGCTGTCGGCGGCGGGGGATGTGCACAGTTTGCTGGTGGCGGTTCGGGACAACGATCGCGCGGCGTTTGACGCCCATGTCGACCGTCCGGCGCTGGAAGCCCAGATTCAGGCGGTGATGGTGGAAAAGGCCCGGGCCGCGCGGCTGGGTGATGGGGCCACCGGCCTTGGGCTGCTGTTGTCGGGGCCGCTTTCGCGGGCGGCGGCGGATGTGCTGATCCAGCCGGGCGTGTTCCGCGCCGTGGCCGTCTACTATGGCTACAAGCCCGACAGGCCGATTCCGGGGTCTTTCGCCCTGGCCACGGCCCTGACCTCGCTACCCGGCGGCCGCGTCTGCGCCAAGGTCAAGAAGAGCGGGCCGTGCCTGCTGACCTTCGCCGACGAGGGCGGAACCTGGCGTCTGGTGGGTTTCGACGCCGATGCGGTGATGGGCGCGGCCCGAGGCGGTCGGCGTCCTTGATGCGTTCCGTTGGGCTATGTGTCGCCGGG
>JANYFU010000371.1 GCA_025359665.1 Caulobacteraceae bacterium | reverse complement strand
CCGCGCGCCCGCGAAAGCCGACCGCGCCGCCGCCACGCGCTCCGGGCCAAACTCCATGATCCTGTGGTGCGGCACTACAGAACTTCATCCCGGAACGCGGCCGGCGTCACCGACATCACGATCTCGAACCGGTCCACGGCCTCCGCGATCATTGACGTCAGATCATTCTCACTGACTTCCAGGTTCGCGGCCTTCGCCTGCCCGGCGCTCAACTCGAGAATGTGAGCCCGCACCGCCTCCTCGATGAACCGGGACAAATCGCCCTTCCGGCCGCCACTCTGGCCTGCGAGATACATGCGAAGGGACTGATCGGTGTCGGGTGACACCGCGATATTCCATCGGACCGACGCCATAACCACAACTCTATGTTTATGTGTATAGTGGTGGAGAGTTTATGTATAAAATAAAATTTATGCCAGCTTTTTACCAATAACAAGCAGAAATTTTACCGCCAACCTAGTTGATCGTCCTTCTCGATAACGCGCCTAAGCCTATCTGAAAAACCTTCTTCCGTTTCTTCTCCAGTAAGAACCAGGAGCATATCAGCGGAAAGAGCTGTATCGTCAGACACAATGATGCGGAAGCCATTAATTCCAAGAAAACCCACCATCGCTGTATAGGCAGTTCTCTTGTTTCCCTGCTCGAATGGATGGTTGCGAGCTATTCCGAACAGCAAGCATGTTGCCAAGCATGCAACATCGTCTTGCCGGTCATAGGCCCAAATATTTCTTGCTTTGTCGCAAGCGCTCTCCAGTAGCCCGCGATCTCTCAGAACGTGGCGCTCACCCTCATTGAGGATGTCTTGGTTAATCTGGATCACGTTTTCAGGCGTGATCCAGGAGGGCTCATTCAGCAAGGTGAGCGAGAATCTTGGGGTATCTCCTCTTCACGTCCCGGACGAGGGCCTGAACGTCAAGTTCTCCGCAGGGTCTTGCTCGAAAATAGTCCTTTGGCCGCTCTTGTTGCGTGGCGTGGGCCGAAAGACGAGCTTCGGCCTCGGCGGCTCTTTCAATCACACTCATCTCACACCTCCTTCCGCTCTAACTTCAACGGGCCTCAGCGGCCTTTCGGGCGATATCGCCGCGAGCCTCAGCATTTAACCTCCCAGATCGGGCTTTGGCTCCTGCCTGCCTCCCGATACGGGAGGCGTTTCCGCTTCCTCTCCGGTCGCAATCCTCATAATGTGGATGGCATTGCCGACCACATGCGCAGGACGTTTTTCGCCATTCGGCCCAGTGGGTATTCAGAGACCTCCTTGTCTCACTTCGCGACATGATCATAGCGTGACACCGTGTCAACATGGTGTTGACTTTTCGTTTTCAGATTGCTAAGCGTCCGCGAGACAGCGCGGGACGCTTTTACGGGTCCGTGATCGACCCTGCAAGTCTGTTAGGATGTCAATCTAACGCACCGTTAACGCTAGCACCGCCCGATATGGGCTCACGTCGCCTCCAATTCCAAACTGATGCAGTGGCCCTACCCTTGCCCCTCGGTCGACACCCGGCGCGGGACGTGGAATGAACCGCCGATGCCGCCCAGATCGCCGCCCGGATCGCACGACAACAACTTCGGCGTCCTGCGGCTGGCCTTCGCCTCGATGGTCATCATCAGCCACGTGCCCGAGCAACTCGACGGCGACCGTCATCGCGAACTGCTGCTGAGCCTGTTCCACACCATCAGCTTCGGCGATCTGGCGGTGGACTCCTTCTTCCTGATCAGCGGCTATCTGATCACCCTCAGCTGGCGATCCGGCCACCGGGCGATGGATTTCCTGTGGCGCCGGGTGCTGCGCATCTATCCGGCTTTCCTGGTGGTCTCCCTGGTCGGTTTTCTGGCGATTTCCCCGCTGGTCGGCGCGCGGCTGTCGGACCTGACGCCCAGGGCCGTCGCCGTGGATATCGCCCGGCTGATGGTGCTGTGCTCGATCGACGCGCCGGGCGCCTTCCCGCACATGCCCTCCTCGCTGATGAACGCCTCGGTGTGGACGCTGCGCTGTGAGTTCCGATGCTATCTGCTGGTCATGCTGCTGGGGTCGGTTGGCTTGCTGGGCCGGCGATGGCTGATCCTGGCGGGCACGGTGCTGCTGCTCGCCGGCGCGCTCATACCCCTGAACCGCGACCCACCGTCGCTTCTCACCGACATTTTCGGATGGCCGCACGTAGACATGCGTCTGACCGGACTGTTCCTCGCCGGGGCGTCGTTCCTGCTGTTCCGCGACCGCATCCCCTGGGACGCCAGGCTGGCCGCTCTCGCCCTGGTCGCCATGATCCTGCTGCTGTTCACCCCCCTGGCCGAAACCGGCGTGGCGATCTTTGGCGGCTATGGCGTGTTCTGGCTGGCGACGGAGCTGAAGTCGCCCTGGCTTGCCCGGATTAACAACCGGACCGACCTTTCCTATGGCGTCTATCTCTATGCGTGGCCGATCGCCAACACGATCATCTATTTTGCCCCGAAGATGCCGCTCGCCATCTTGATTCTGAGCACCTTTGCGGGCTCCCTTGCAATGGCGGTCTTTAGCTGGGTTCTCATCGAGAAGCCCGCTCTGAGCCTCAAACGATATTCGCCGCTTCGGCGGCGGGCTGTCCCCCAAACAAATTGAAATTTCAGCGTCGTTGAGGTTTCTACGCTAAAGTATGCTCGGGAGCGGCTCCAGATTAGGAAATTCGGACCTATTCGGAGTAATTGAAGCGCGTATAGCAGCAGATTCGTCAAAAATGATCGAGACTAGGCCCCCGAAAAATAGTATTGAACCAAGAAACCCATCAAGTGGATTGCCATAGGCGAGCTCCCCCACTATCACAGTCACTAATGCAGCCGCCCATGGTAATTTGGATCGCCAACCGCTCAGTGCAAAAATCACACCAAGAATCATTGTACACGTTGCCGCCCAACCGAAATCTATCGCTAAATCTATTATACCACTTTCAGTGACGTGGGCGCTCCAAAGGTCATTAAACATCGGTGTCGCCGCCGGTGCGTGGTAGAAAATACCTTCCCCAAGCCAAAAGTGCTGCTGTGCATCTCTGAAACCGGCGGCCATTAGGTTAGCGCGTTGGGTGTTTTCGTCATCAAAACTACCAAAAGTGAATGAAATTCCACTACCAGCAATTGCTATTGATGAAATCCAGAGAGGTATAAATTTCCAAACGGGTACTAGTATAATAAAAACGGCTGCCGCCGTTTCTAATAGGTACCGTCTGGCATCAATAAAATACATAGAAATGACTATCAAGAGACCCGTTAACACCAATATTATGGCTTGATTGCCAAAATTTCTATTTTTTATCAAATTTGACAGCGATGATGAGAGAGCGCAAATTGCCACCAGTCCGACAATTCCACTTGCATGAGTATTGCCCGTCAATCCGCCCAGGCGATCTATGTATACAAAATTCACAATTCTAGCACCAGCGTCGGCTATCTTCCAAAAGCCTGCTATGGCTCCAAAATTTGCAATGGCATCGGCTAGGGCAAACAGGACACAAAACCATCCAATCGCAGCGATTAGATCAAGTCGAGCGTGATTCATGAGGAGTAGCGGAAGTGTGCCGACCGTCAGCATATATAGGCCCCAATCGTTGAGTGTGGGCGATCGTTCCGTGAACCCGATCAGCCCAAACAACGCAAAGGACAGCCAAGCAGCCGATAAGCAGAGCGCACCAATCTTACGGCTGGGAAAAATCGGAATCGAGACGACTGGTTTGCGGAGCCAGAGAAGAGACGCGAGCCCTAACCCGCTGGCGATAGCCAGCGCGGAGATCGGCGTAATGACGGTCGAATCTACCTGCAAGACAGTGTGGGCATAGAGTGAGAAAACTACGGCGAACGCTGTCAGCCAGGCAGTGATTTTTTCAAGGGCGATTGGCATCAGGCGCTTCTTAGGCTCTGGGCCTCATCCTGCAACCCATGACGTCCCGTTGAACACAACCGGGCAATTGTTCGAACCACCACCCGTCACGGCGACACTGAAGGTGCAGGCGGTCGCGTCTGTGACGAAGCCGCTTTGGCCTTTAGTAGGGAGACCTGGAAGGCCTGCGACCGTAGAGGCTACGCTAACAACGCCCTTCGTCGCCGTTATCACTCCCGCCGCGTTGATGGTTGAAGATATTGCCAATGTGGTGAAGGCGGCTGTTGATGGAGTCGTCCCGCCGATGGCAGGCGGTGCCTTCAGGTAGTTGACAAAGCCTGCGCCACCGATTGTTCCCGATATTGTCAGGCTACCGCCAGATAGGGTCCCCGAAAAAGTGCCGTTGCCGCTGGAAGCGTCAAAGTCATAGGTCTGGGTGACGAACCCGTCGCTGAAGCCCTTCCAGTCAGCGCCGTTGCCGACGCCGCAGTTGCTTGCGCCAATCGTCGAGTTGCTCGAGCAAATCATGAAGGGCGCGCCGGCGGCGTTTTCGAGCGTGAATAGCTGGCCGTCGGTGGTCGGTTTCATAAGGATGGCGTTCACGTTCGCCTGACCCGTCACGCTTAGAACGGGCGTCGACATGCTCGTGGAGGCGTTGACGATGGCTTCCGCCAGCGTGCCCGTCCCGAAAGTGTAGAAGCCCGTCGACGTGGCCTTGGCCGAGGCGACCCCGGCGCCAACTATCCAGGTGGCCTCACCGGAGTTGTTCGCCCCCAATACGGTGTCGCCGGCGGCGGTCCCGCTCGCGAAATCGTTCGCCGCGGCCGCGACGCCCCAGAAACTCTCGCCCCCGGCGCGGCCGATATAGAGATATTCCTGCTGGCTGTTCGATCCGCTGAGAAAGCTCGATCGATTGAAGTAGCCGCCCGTCCCCTGGTTGTTGAGGTTGATCGACCCCCAGGTGAAGTTGAATGGATAGGTGTTGAAGTTGACCTGCTGGTCGGTGTTCATCGCCGAATTGCCCGGCGTGCCATTCATATAGGTCCCGGAGAACCCCTGGAGTTGGGAGTCGGTATGCAACTGGCTGACGGACGTATCGACGTCGAGATAGGTCCCGGTTCCCTCTACGTCAGTCGCCAGCCAGATCGCCGACGAATAGTTCCTGAAGTAGAATTTGGTCTCGGAACCGCCCTGGAAGGCGCCGCCGACTACCCGGAGGTTCACGGCATAATTCCCGATCACGCGGCCACCATCGTGGTTGGTGATGGTGATCGTCGTGACTCCATAGGAAGGGCTCGTCCCCTCCATATCGATGATGTGGCCTTGTGTGTTCAGCATCGAGGTGGTGAAGGCTCCGGCACTATAGAGCCAGGCTCGCTTGTTCATGCCGTCGTTTCTCACCCGCACGTTGGTGTAGTGGCAGTCCCAGGCTTGAATCTGGTTGATGGCGGCGGTCGTGGACACATCGGACATGTTCGCCATATCGATAGCGATGCTTTCGATTCCGAAGCCTTGGACCCAGCTCTGTTGATAGCCGCCACCTGCGAACGGTGTGCCATCAATCACTATTGCCTTAGTGACGGAGGATGTCGGTTTTATCACAGCCGCGCCGTAGCCCGTTGACCCGTTAAAAGAGTCCGGTAGACCCCAAGAGCCAGCGCCGCGAAGAATCTGGCCGTCGTTCTGGGGAGCCTGAACTGTCAACGTCGCCGTCGTCCGATAAACCCCCGGCGGGAAATACACCGACAGCCCTGAGTTGATCGCCGCCTGGATCGCGGCGGTGTCGTCGGTCACACCGTCGCCCTTGGCGCCGTAGGCCTTGACGCTGGTCAGCACATAGTTGGCCACGTCGGCCGCCGTGGAGCTCTGCAGGCTCGTGGCGCCGGTGGGCAGAATGGGGATCTGGTCGCTCGCGACCGGGGCGCCGCGCGGTGTCAGCGCGCTTACCGGCTTGTTCTGGGCGCCGGCCGGCGCAACCTGGCTAAGGGCCAGGCACGCGGCCAGCGGCAGTATCAGATGGCGCTTCATCGGCGCTCCTAAACGGTTTGAGAGGCGGTTTGGCCGGTCCACATCGTCCCGGCCTGGACCAGCAGAACCTCGCCGGCCGGATCGACCTTCAGCAGGTCGCCGGCCAGGTCGATATTCAGGTCGATCTCCTGGCCCTGGCCGCAGGGCGTCGCGCCGGTGACGGTCACCACCACCGACGCGCTCTGTCCGGCGGCCATCAGCCGCCGTCCTGGCCGAACAGCCAGCGGATCGTCCACGGAATGGCGAAGCCGCCGACGATGAAGCCCAGGCCCAGCCCCGCGACGAACCCCACCTACAGCCCCGCCGGTTTGAGGCTGTCGGCCAGGGCGTCCAGCGCCTCGGGCGCGTGCGGCCCTTGCGTGGCCCAGGCCGCGCGTTCGACGGTTAGGGCGTTCCAGCTTTTCAGCTTGACCGCCTCGTCGGCGGCGAAGCGCGCCGGGGTGATGTCGCCGCGGCTTTCATCGCCCGCCACCCAGTCGGCCACGCCGATATAGGCCAGGGTGGCGTCGCGGTGCACGGCTTCCGGTGTCAGCGCGGCCGACAGGCTGGCGCAGCCGCACAGCGAAATCGCGGCCAGGGCGGCGCCCAGAACAGTGGTAAGACCGGCCGCGAGGGCCGGCGACGTCCTCATTTCGACACCGGCAGGCTGGCCGGCGACGATACCGCGGCGCGCAGGCGGATGTCGTGGCGATGGGCCAGGATCCAGCTCCACGCCAGATTGGCCCCGGCCACCACGATCCCGGCCGCCACGGCCGTGAACTGGGTCTCGCCGACCGGCGCCAGCAGCCCCGCGCCGATCAGCACGGTGGCCAGGGCGGTCACGGCCTTGTCGGCCATGGCCTCGATCAGTCGCTCGGCCACCGAGGGCACGATCGTCGACAATACAGGCGTGGTTGTGGGAACGGACGTGTCCGTCATTTCGGTCTTCCTTGTGTGAGAGGGTAGGGGGTTGGTTTAGGGGTACTGCGCCCAGGGCAGTTGCACGTGGCCCCAGTCCTTGAACGTCTTCCAGTCGCCGCCCCATTCGACGGGGATGTTCAGCGCCTCGGCGGCGGCGCGGATCTGTCGCCAGATGTGGCCGAATACGATCGCCTCGTGGCCGCGCGCGAAATCCACCTCGCCGTTGGTCAGGGCCGCGACATCGATCGCGCAGGCGTCGCCGGCGCAACCGGTTTGCGGCAGATGCCGGCTGTGCATCGTGGTCGATCGACCGCTGGCGCAGGCCTCCCGCTCGGCCGCCAGGGTGCGGAGGCCATACACCACCACGAACGGCTGCGGCGCCTGGGCGGCGGCGCGGATCACCCGGCAAAGATCCGGGTGCACCTGGGTCAGGCTGTGCTCGGAGCGATGGTCCATGCTCACGCCTCCCGGTTTTCGAAGATGCGGTGGTTGATGCGCTCCAGCGCCCGGTCCAGGCGCTCGACGCTCTCTTTCAGCGCCCCGACCGTGGCGGTCAGCGCCGACAGCACCGAGTGGACCTCGCCCTGGGCGCTGGTGTTCCTTTCCACCACGGCCAGGCGGTTGTCGGTCTGGCCCTTGTCATAGGCGTATCTGACCACGTGTACGACCAGGGCCAGTCCCAGGCCGCCGGCGCCCGCCAGCGCCGATCCGCTCGCCGCGTCGATCACAGATAGAACCCCTGCACCGACAGCGCCGCCGCCGTGCGGCCCGCCGCCGCCGGCAGGTTCAGGACCAGCGCCACGTTCGGCCCGGAGGCCGCCAGCGCCGGATAGAACGACACCCAGGCCGGGTTGGCCGACAGCGTCGCGCCGGTCGGCACCGAGATCACATAGCTCATCGTCCCGCCGGCCAGCCCCGTCACCGTCGCGGTCAGCAGCGCGCCGGCGGTCGCCCCGCCGGAGGTGATCTCGAAACCGGTCATATAGGCGGTCTGGCCGGGCTGGGCGGGGATCGTCGCCGCCCCCGCCGCCCCGCCGGTGATGCTGGAGACATTGATCCCCGACGCCATCACCGGCACGTCGGAACTGTCCTGAGTGGCCAGAAGGCCGGATAGATTGCCCATGCTTTGTTTTCCTTTCTTCAGAAATACTGCCCGATGGTCTCGGCGCGGGCGGCCCCGGTCCGCAGCATCATCGCCGCCCGGCCCCGCGCGATCCGCCGCATCAAGGTCGGTGTCGGCGCGCCGCCGCTGACCACGTCGCAGATCCGTTCGGCCAGCAGCGCGGCGAAGGCGCTGGTCAGGCGGCCGTTGAACGGCAGCTCGCTGTCCAGCGCCAGGTTGGTGGCCGGTTGCCAGGCGTTGATGTCCTCGCGGTAGAAATACAGAGCCGTGGTGGTCCCCACGATCTCGATCCGCGCCCCGTCGCCGGGCGCGCGCCAGCTCCGGCCATCGGCCGCGCCGGTCGTCCCCAGCGGCGCGGCGGCCCCGCCGAAGCCATAGTCGTGCCGACCGCCGCCGCTGGCCTGAACCGCGTTGGGCAAGGTCACGCCCACCGTGCTCCCGGCCTGGATCCTCAGGCGCTGGTTCTCGCCGGGCGTGATGTTGGCGCTCACGTCGACGCTCAGCAGCGGCCCCCGCGCCTCATGGATATCGAGGATCAGGTTTGACGCCGCCTCCAGCCCCACCGCCAGCTCATCGGCGGTGGGATCGTCCCCCACCGCCGTCGACCGCAAAGCCCGCATGGCGTCGCCAATGGCGACCCGAACCGTGGCCATGGTAAAGCTCTCCTCGATCCAGGGATTTTGACTATGGCGAACGTGAAGAAGGGCCAGATCACCGCGCCCCCGCAGTGGTGGAAACATCTGCGGTGGGCCAAACGCGTGTTTTGGAAACGGGAACGGAAAGCGGCGACCCGCAATCTCCGCGCCGAGCCTCCGCCGACAGCTTGATGAACTCTTCCTGGCTAGAGCCAGTTTTTCGGAATCGTCATCTCAAGTCGGCGCTCCAGATGCGCGACCTCGTCGGGCATCATGAAGTCGTCGTTTTCCAACGCGCCCAGGGATGCGAACGTCTGGTTTTCTGGATTGTAGAGAAAGCGAATCCAGTGCTCTCCCTCGGGGTCGTCCAGCGCCCCCTCCATTTCCCGTAGTTCGCAGCCCATTCCGGTGAAAAGTTCGATCACCTTGCCAACACTAGGCCAGTCTGGGGGCGGCGTGAATTTTTGCGCCACGCCCTCAGGCCGGCGCGGCCACGAGACGAATATCCAGATCGGCCGCTTGCTTGCCAGGCTGCACCGAGCGCACCGACGTGAGCGCGGCGTCAAACATGGCCTTGAACCGCTCGGGAGCGGGTTTGATCCCTTCCAAAGGTCGGCGACCTAACTGCTCAGAGATACAGACATTCGCTACAACCGCTCGCATGAACGCCAAGGGCACGTCCGAAGGGTCCTTGGCCCGCGTCAGGATGTCGTATTCAATCCCCTGGACCAGCCACTGGCCATCGGCTTGGTAGGCCACCGCGCTGATGTGAATATCGTCCAAAGTCATCGCTCCAGGTAGGTATCTCATATTGGTGTCATGACGACGGCCACGTCAACGAGGCTGACCAAAGGTGCACCCGCCAACGGGCCGTCGGTTCAGGATGGTTGTAGATAAGACTACGGCGCAGAGCCCGCTGTGTCCTCGACGTAGTATTCGATATCGGCTTCCAGCGTTCCGGCCACCGCCGTGGCGGCGCCCGCGCCGACCGTGACGATCACCGCGGTCTTGGCCGCGGGCTTGTAGAGCGCCCCCGCCGCCGCCAGGGTCAGGTCGGCCGAGGCGCCGGCCGCGCGGCCCACCGTGGTGATCGCCGACTTGAACAGCCCCGCCGTGCCGGTGACGCCCAGCGACAGCGTCAGGGTTGGCGCGCCGTTGGAGTCCAGCTGCGACGCCGCCTTCAAGGTCGCGGAAACCACCACCGCATTGCCGGGCAGATACCCCACATTGACCACATCCCCCGCCACCCAGGTCGAGATCGACCCCGAAATGGCGTGCAGGTGAACGCTGGACGTATTGAACCCATGCCCGGTATTGGGCGGCGTCTTGTTGGCGTACAAAGCAGTAGAATAAGTCGTGGCCATCAGCCAAGCCTCCTTTGGAGCGCGGGCGTCCTCGCCCGCAAACGTGAAGTTGAAAGTGAAGTCGCGGGCGAGACGCCCGCGCTCCGTTCAGAGTCTTAGGAGTCGGCCGCCGCGCCGGCGAACACCGTGACCATGCCGTTCTGCAGGCCGTTGAAGTTGATCTTCTTCACCCCCAGCAGCTCCTCGATCGCCACGCCCGGCCGGAACCCGTAGTCCTTCAGCATGTCGGTGCGCGGCGTTGGTTCCTGGCCCCAGGCCACGCCCACCGCCCCGCCGCCGCAGACGAAGATCGGCCGCACGTCGGCCGCGGCGGCGCCGACGCCATTGAACGCCGCCCCGCCGTTCGGGTTGACCATATTGGCGCAATAGTCGTCGATCTCCGGGATCTCCCGGTGGATCACGCCGTCATAGATCAGGTCGCCGTCCTGGAAGATCGGGTTCTTCTCCATCCCCAGCCCCTCGCGCGACCGGGCGTTGGTGTTGGCCGACACGATGGTGGTGTCGGCCTT
>JANYFU010000370.1 GCA_025359665.1 Caulobacteraceae bacterium | reverse complement strand
AGCCGGTCGACACGGGTACGGGCGACGAAGCCTGGGGCCACAACCGTAATAGTCACACGGTGATAACCCAGGGCGCCCAATAGGCGGCCGGTTCAAAGCCGCGCCTATGACTCAACCCATCAAGACCTGGCTGACGCCGGTACTGGCCGCCGCCTTCCTGGCGGTCGGCGCCGGCCAGGCCCTTGCTCAGGTGTCCCTGGACGAGCCCCTCGACGAACACGCCGCCAAACGCCTGGACCGCATGGAAAAGGCGATGAAGGAAGTCCGCGCCATCGTCTTTCAGGGCCGCGAGACCGGCGCGCCCGTGGTGGTTCAGCCGGCCGAAACCCAGAGCCAGATCGCCGGCATGGGCGACAAGATCAACGACGTCAACCAGACCCTGGCGCGTCTCAACGGCGCCCTTGAGGTGATCAAGCACGATCTGGACCAGTCGCGGCAGGAAACCGCCGATCAACGGGCCGTCAACGCCGTGCTGCGTGAACAGGTGGCGTCGCTGCAGAAGACGGTCAAGGATCTGACACCGCCGCCGGCGCCCCCGCCGCCGGTCGCGGTTGCGGCGCCCCCAGACCCGGCGGCGGCTTTCGCGGCCGCCAAGACGGCGTTCGACGCCGGCGACAAGGCCTCGGCGGAAGCGGGCTTCCGCGACTATGTCGACAAGTATGGCGAAGGCCCAGGCGGACCCGAAGCGCGGTTCTGGCTGGCCAAGACCCTGATGGCGCGCGGCGCCTGGCCGGACGCCGCCACCGCCGAGATCGGGGCAATTCGCGGCTGGCCCCGCACCCGCTGAGCGCCCGAAGCGGTGTTGGACCTGTCGAAATCCCTGGTGGCGATGGGCAAGGACGAAGACGCCTGCCAGACCCTCGACGAACTCACCAAGCGCTACCCCAAGGCCGCGCCCACGGTTCTCAAAGGCGCATTGGCCGTCCGCGCCAAGGCGCAGTGTAGCTAAGCGCTAGCCGGCTGAGTTGACCTGGCTGGCGCCCCCTCCACCGCTTCGCGGTCCGTTCGGTCGCAGGCGACCTCCACCCCCAAAAGGGGAATGGGGGCTCCAGCCTGGCGATACGCCTCCGCCACGAAACACTATCGACAGCGTCCTCGACGCCCGGCTGTCGACCAACCACCCCGCCCCCATCGTCGTCGGGTTTTCCGGCGGTGGAGATTCCCTGGCTCTTCTGCTCCGGGCCAAGGCGTGGGCCGATCGGCATCGCCGGCGCCTGCTGGCCCTGACCGTCGATCATCGCCTTCGGCCCGAGGGCGCGGATTGGGCGCTGTGGTGCCGACGCCGGGCCGAGGGTTTGGGTGTCGAACACCGCACGCTTGTCTGGGAGACGGAGAAACCCTCGTCCGGCCTATCGGCGGCGGCCCGCCACGCCCGCCACGCCCTGCTGGCCGAAGCGGCCTGGCAAGCCGGCGCCGGCGTCATCTTGATGGGCCACACCGCGGACGATTGCGAAGAGGCGGCGACAATGCGCGCGGCGGGCTCGAGTGTGCCATCGCCCCGGCGATGGTCGCCATCCCCGGTCTGGCCCGAGGGCAGAGGTGTGTTTGTGCTCCGGCCGCTGCTCGATATCCGCCGGGCAGAGCTGCGCGCCGACCTGGTCCGTTTGGGGGAAACCTGGATCGAAGACCCGGCCAATTCCGACCCGTCCAGCGCTCGGGCTCGGGCCAGACAGGCCCTGAACCGCGGCTCGGGCGCACGATCGATCGGGGAGGCTTCCGCGCCCCCGCCAGCCGACATGGCCGACGTCATCGAAGGCCCGGCGGCGGATCTCCGGTTGCCGGCTGGGTGGCTCGTGTCGGGCGGCGACCTCGGCGCCGCGTTGCTGTCGGTGGGCGGCGGCGGTCGGCCGCCCCGACCCGAAGCCCTCAATCGATTACTGGAGAGGATCAGGCTGGGCGAACCCTTCGTCGCCACCCTGGCCGGTAGCCGCCTCGCGTTCGACGGAACCAACGCGCACATCGTGCGGGCGACAGCGGATCACCGCCACCACATCGGCGGCGATCTCCACCTGGCGTTGAATGAAACCATGGTCTGGGACGGACGGTTCGAGGTGCGAGCGATGGTGTCGGGCGCCCGGGTCGGTCATCTGGCCGGCCGCGCCGCGCGCCTCGCCCCGCCAGACCATCGGGACGTCCTGGCCATGCCCGCCGCCGCCCGCCTCGCCCTGCCGGCGGTGATCCGCGCCGACGGGCGCATCGAATGCCCGACCCTTCGCCAAAGCCCGGATTTCGTGGTCCGAACCCTGTCCTGGAACCGTCTGGCCGCCGCCCGGGGCGCGATTGTGAACGAAGCGGCGCTGTGGCGCATGGCGAAACCCGATCGTCCATCCTAAATGACGGTATTGAGCCATATGAGGCGTTCCTGATGACTATGCGTAACTTGGCGATATGGGGCGTCATCGTCCTCGCCCTGGTCGCGATTTTCGGTGTTTTGAACAGCGGTGGGCATGGCGGCTCGGCCCGTCAAGTCACCTATTCGGAAATGCTCGCCAAGGTCGACAGCGGCGAGATCAAGAAGGTGAAGATCCACGGCCAGACCCTGGAGGCCACCGATCGCCAGGGCGCGACCCTGACCACCATCGGCCCCAACGACACCCAGGACCTCGAGCATCGCCTTGAGGCGCACGGCGCCGGGTTCGAATTCGAGCAGCCGGGCGCGGGCCTGATCCCGACCATCCTGGTCAATATGCTGCCCATTCTTCTGCTGATCGGCGTTTGGGTGTTCTTCATGCGCCAGATGCAGGGCGGCGCCCGGGGCGCC
>JANYFU010000124.1 GCA_025359665.1 Caulobacteraceae bacterium | reverse complement strand
ACCTCAGAATGTTTGACCGCCATGTTGCTGGCGGTCAGTTTGGAAAGCGCGAAATAATCCGTCCGGCGCCTCAACTTCCATACCTACTTGATTTTCAGATATTCTACACCCTTCCCGGGCAAGATTGGAGGGTCGAAGCTTATCTCCACCTTTATGATCTACCCGGGCGATGGACTGCTGTCCGTGAGCGCCGCCTGGGTGAATTATTGGGTTACGAGGACTGGCAGAACGACTTTTGGCTAGAAACCTTCAAACAAGCGGATTGATCGCGGTCGGCTGTCCACCCCGAACCGTCAACGGCAAGGTCGGGTAGCGGCAAAAAAGCAGCGGCCCGGTCAATGGCGAGTTTCGCGAATGTCAGGTTCCTGTCGCGACCCCGAGACGGTTCGCAACCCCGTTGCGGAGGCGCCAACCCGGGACTCCTAAGTTGATCGCCGATCTAAATGACCTTCGCTTTGCAACCGTGCCGCCGCCGCCCGATGCGCACTCATGGCCCACGGCATACCGCCCAGGGGACCTCCGGTAGCCCCCTGCGTCCGGTTAGGAATATCAGGTAGGTGTCAGCTAGCGTAGAGGTCCGGTGTCGACTTGGTCCCGGTTCTTCCCCGTGGCGGTCAGAGGTCGGTCCGGCCGACAACCGGCGCGCGTCGGCGCCCCCCGACGTGGATCCGCGACTTGGGGTGATCGAATTTCCGGGTTCGACTGGGCTCCGGCGGCTCGGTTCACTTGAGCCGGGGTCTGGGCGGGGCGAGTGTGGCGATCCCGGCGCCGCGCCACAAGCCGTCATCGGCTCGACCCTGTCGATGATCGCCCGGTGGGCCACCCGGAACACGAGAATGCGGGTGACTCGGCGATAGCTCGCCAGGAGGGTCGACAGCTTCGACGCCGGGGGTTGGCGGCAACCATGCCTCGGCCTGCCAGCGGTCCCAGGGGGGCGTGATGCGAAGGTCGGCGCAGAGGCGCTCCACCAATCTGCGCAGCTCCAGGGTGTCGATATCCACATAGGCCCGCTCGACGCTGACGCTGACCGCTTCGCGCCCGGCGATAGCGGTGACCCGAGCCTCGATATCCTTTTTGGCGCCATCCTCGTTGCGGAGGTCTTCGTCGCGTGCGGCGCGCCGGGCCTCGGCGGCCTCGCAAGCCCGGTCGCGGCGAGCGGCCAGTTTTTCGGCTTCAATCTCCGCCTTGGCCCTGGCCGCGGCGATCTCCTCGGCCGGGCAGGCGCGCAGGGCGCGAAGGCTGAGCAGCGCCCGCTCCAGCCTCTGGCTCAAGGCTATGGCCCGGTGGACGGCGCCGGCGAAGCGGCAGAAGTCCCTGACGACCGACACGCACCGGTCGCCGAGGCTCTCGCCGCCGCCGTTTACACGGTGCAGAAGACCATGGGTCATCGCAAAGCCGATCTGTATCAGCTCGTCGAGCACGCAAAGCCACCATTCTCCCTTAAGGAGGTTGGCGTCGATCGCGGCAAGATCGGTCGAGGCGTCGGACATGGGGAGAGCGTAAATGATTGCATTATGCAAGTCAACAGGGTTCTTCGCGGCCCGCCAGGGGGGGAAATTGGCTCCCCTCCGGATAGCAGACCTCAAGGCGCCAATGCGCTGACTGACTGGGCTTACAACACCGCGTCCCGCAACAACGTCGTCGCCATTCGTCCGGTCGTACTGATAGCTATTCTCTTGGACCCGCCCTACCGTCCGTGAACGCCCGCCGTACACGCGGGTCGGCACGGACGGGGGGATCTTTGACAATGCCGGAACGATCATGGCGGCGCGTTGGAAAGGCGAGCTGCATCGCTGCTTCCCTCGCACTTTTCGCCGCGCCGGCCTGCGCGGCCGAGCCTCAGGCGATCGCCCAAATTCTGGACGCCTTCAGTAAGGTGCACCGCTTTACCGAGGTGGCGATTTCGCCGGATGGCCGGCGCGTGATCTATGGCGAGGCCTCCACAGGCAAGCGCGACGGCGCTGATGTTGACGCCAGCGCACTGTGGATCGCCAACGCCAACGACGGCGGCGATCTCCACCGGTTGACCGCCTGTTCGGGGTCCGCCTGCGATGAGCACGCCGCCGCCTGGTCGCCGGACGGACGCCACATCGCCTTAGTGACGACGGACGGAACTGGGCAGACACAGATCGCTGTCAGCGACATCGATGGGCGAGGGGCCAAGGCGATCACGGCGGCGCGGGGTCCCGTCGACACGCCCCGATGGTCGCCCGCAAGCGACCGCCTCGCCTTTCTATACGCCGAAGGGGCGCCAAGAACGCCAGGTCCGCTCAATCCCCTTGCGCGTGACACCGGCGAACTTGTCGACACGGTTTACGAACAGCGCCTCGCTATCATCTCCGCCGAAGGCGGACCAATCAGGGTCCTCGGACCGGCCGATCTCAACGTCTATGAATACGACTGGTCTCCCGACGGCCGCCGCTTCGCGGTCACCGCAGCGAAAGGCTCCGGCGACAACAACTGGTGGATTGCCGAGCTCGACACGCTGGACGCGGAGACGGGCGCCGTCGGGGTGCTCCTGCGGCCCAAGCTGCAGATGGCTTCTCCCCGCTGGTCCGGCGACGGCCGCCTGGTCGCCTACATCGGTGGGGTCATGAGCGATGAGGGGATCACCGGCGGGGACATCTATGTCATCGCCGGCGGCGGCGGCGCGCCCGTGGATGTGACGCCGGGCCTCAAGGCGTCCGTGCAAACACTGACTTGGAACCGCTCGACCTCAAGCCTCATCGCGACGGAATTCGCGGCTGGGGACGAGGTGCTGGCGGCGGTCGACGTCAAGGCCAAGTTGCAACGCGAACTCTGGCGAGCGCCACGGGTGATCTGGGCGAACACGGTCGTCGGCATTGCGCCGGGCGACGCGGGTATTTCGTTATCCCGGGATGGAGCCGTCTCGGCCGTGATCGATCAGTCCTACACGACGCCGCCGGAGGTCGAGGTTGGCCCACCCGGCCGGTGGAAACCGATCACGCACGCCAATACCGGAGTGCGGCCCATTACCGGCCCCGCCCGCAATGTGTCGTGGAAGAGCGATGAATTCATGGTTCAAGGCCTCCTGATCGCGCTGCCGTCCGTCAAGCCAGGCCAGCGCTATCCGCTGGTGGTGGAGCCGCACGGAGGGCCCTCTTTCGCCCACTACCCCATCTTTCCGGCGTCGCCCCAAGCCTTCGACGCCGCCCTGGCGAGCCTCGGATACTATGTGTTCGAGCCCAATCCGCGAGGCAGCTACGGCCAGGGGGCCGCGTTCGAGGAGGCCAACATCAAGGATTTCGGCGGCGGCGATCTGCGCGACGTGCTGGCCGGAATGGACTATGTGCAAGGCCTCGCGCCCATCGACCCGGATCGCGTGGGGATCACCGGGTGGAGCTATGGCGGTTACATGACGATGTGGGCGGTCTCTCAGAGGCTGACCCATAATGATTTCCCATATTTTCAATGGCTTGTGGAGCAGCCAATTTGAAGATGAAGCGACGGCCAAGCATTCGTCCCCTCCAGGGTGCGATTTTCGATGGCCCACTGACCGTGTCGCAACCCGTTGATTCCACGTGAAAACATTATGAGTCAGACTCT
>JANYFU010000123.1 GCA_025359665.1 Caulobacteraceae bacterium | reverse complement strand
GAAAAGGCCAGGCCCGGCCACTTGGCGCGGGCGCGGCGCAGCACATCCCCAGGCATGGCCGCCGCGCCATAGCCGAACCGCCGCAGCGACGAGAGGTCGTAGCGGTCGGTCTCAGGATCCTCCAGCAACATCGCCAGCATGGTCGGGGCCATGGCGGTGTTGGTGACGCCATAGGCCTGCACATTGGCCAGCAGGGTCTGAGGGTCGAAACTTCGCAGCAGCACCACCGGGAAGCCTCTCAGATGGTGCATCGGCATCACATAGCCGGCCACGTGGAACATCGGAAAGGTGAACATGCATACCTCCTCGCCGCCGATCTCCCAGGCGGTCATGCTGTTGAGCACCCCGGCCATCAGGTTCTTGTGGCTCAACATCGCCCCCTTCGGCAGGCCGGTGGTGCCCGAGGTGTAGAGCAGCCAGCAGAGGTCGTTCTCAGCGGGCTTGCGGGTCGGTTCCATCGCCGCGCCGGCATCGCGGAACTCGGCGAAGCTGTCCGCGTTCTCCACCTCGCCGTCGATCAGCAGGATGCGTTCCACCGAGGGGATCTGGTGGCGGATCTGACGGATGGCCGGCAGATATTTCGCCTCGACCACCAAGATGCGCGGCTCGCTGTTGCCGATGATATAGGCCAGTTCCCTGGGCGCGAGACGATAGTTGAGCAGGGTCAGGGCCAGGCTGGCCCCGGGCACGCCGTAGTAGCAATCGACATATTCGGGGCAGTTCTCGGCCAGTATGGCCACCCGGTCGCCCGGCTGCGTGATGGCGATCAGCGCATTCGACAGCCGCCAGCACCGGTCCCGGAGCTGGGCGTAGGAAATCGACTCATCCTGGAAGATCACCGCCGGGGTGTCGGGGGCGTGATGGGCCGCGAGTACGGGGACGTCGCTGAGCAGCATGGGTCTCTCCGATCACTGCCGCTGGAAATACAGCGACCGCATCTCGCGCTTCAGCAGCTTGCCGGTCCCGGTGCGGGGCAGTTCGCCGGTGGTCAGGCGGATCGCGGTGGGAATCTTGAACCGGGCCAGCCGCTCTGAAAGGCTCGCGCGCAGTTCGTCGGCGGTGGCGGGCAGATCGTCGGCGGGGTCGACCTGAATCACCGCCGCGACCTCTTCGCCAAGTTCCGGGTGCGGCAGGCCGATCAACCCGGCGTCGCGCACCTTGGGGTGCTCGAGCAGGGCGGCTTCGACCTCGGCGCAATAGACGTTCTCGCCGCCTCGGATGATCACATACTTCTTGCGGTCGACCACGAAGTGGAACCCCTCGGGGTTGACATAACCCAGGTCGCCGGTGCGGAACCAACCGCCGCCGAACGCAGCCTCGGTGGCCTCCGGATTGTTCCAATAGCCGGGGATGACATTGGCTCCCCGTATCCAAAGCTCGCCGATCTGGCCCTGGGGCACATCGACCCCGTCGTCATCGACGATGCGGACCTCGGCGGTCACCACCGCCCGGCCGACACTGTCGGGGCGGGCCAGGTAGTCAGCCCCGCCATTGGCGATGATCGCACTGGTGGTCTCGGTCAGGCCGTAGCCGTTGCCGGGCATGGTCTTGGCCTGAAATTGATCGCCGATCCGCCGGATCAGGTCAGGTGGCACGGGCGCTCCGCCGGAGCTGATCCCCACCAGGGAGCTAATGTCCGCGCCCATGGCGTGGGCGGTCTCCAGCAGCTGGCGAACCACCATCGGCACGCCGGAAACTCCGGTCAGGCCGTGGGTCTGGATCAGACGCACCGCCTCGGGCGGGACCCATTTGTACATCATCGCCACCCGGGCTCCGGTGGCGATGCTGATATAGAGCCCGGTCAGACCACCAATGTGGAAGAACGGGAAGGTCTGCAGCACGCCGGCCTGGGGCGCGGCCGGGTCGATCTCGGCGGGCAGGCCGGCCATCGTCCGCGCCACGGCGCCGGCCAACAGTGTGTTCATCAGGTTGGTGACATGGTTGCGCTGGGTGGCCATCGCCCCCTTGGGATTGCCGGTGGTGCCGGAGGTATAGAGGATAGTCGCCAGATCGCCCGGACCGACCTCCACATCGGGTAACTCGCCGGGGCCACCGGCGACCGCATCGGCGAAATCCACACCGCCGTCGCCAGCCTCTCCGCGGCGAGTCACCACCACGGTCTTGAGGGTCGGCCGTCCCAGCCAGTCGCGCAGCCGCTCCAGCCGCTCGCCGTCGATGATCAGGGCGGCCGGAGCAGAATCCTCAAGGGCGTAGGCTATTTCGGCGCCGGTCCACCAGGCGTTCAGGGCCACCACGATCGCGCCGATCGCCTGGCAAGCCCAGAAGGCGACGCTCCATTCGGGATAGTTGCGCATGCCGATCGCCACCCGGTCGCCCTTGACCACGCCCCGGTCGATCAGGTGGTGGGCGAGGGCGGCGACCTGGGCATAGTGCTGGTCATAGGTCAGGGTCTCGTCGCCGTAGATCGAGAACAGCCGGCTCCCATGGCCGCGCGTGCCTTCGAATACCGCGCGAAACGAGGCGGGCGCATGGCGATAGACACGGATCGCATGGCCGCGGGCATGATCGACAGCCAGCTCGAACGGCCCCTGTGAGGTAAGGTCGGCGATGATCGCCTCGCGTGAGGGCATGGTCGCTCCCGGGTTTCCGAACCGTTTCCAGTTTTCTGGATTTTAAGAACGTGTTCTAAAATATCGGGAAGCGAAGCGCTAGATGCGTCCGGCCGCCTTGCCCGCCGCCAGGGCCAGGAAGATCGCCGGGGCGACGATCAGAGCGCCCATGAAATACGGCCCGTCTATGCTGATGGCCGAATAGACCACCGCCGCGCCTGACGGTCCGGCGAACCGCGCGAAGGCGCCGCAGGCGTTGTTCAGACCCATGATCTGACCCTGGTTGTTTTCGTCGATGGCGCGCGACATCAACGCGCCGGCGTTGGGAAACGCCACCGAGGAGCACAGCGCGGTCATCGCCATCAATGCGTACGTGGTCCAGTGGCCGTCGCCGAACGGCTGCAGCGCCATGGCGATCACCGTGCCGACCATGCCCACCGCCAGCATCCGCGCCTCACCGAACCGCTTCGACAGCGTGCCG
>JANYFU010000115.1 GCA_025359665.1 Caulobacteraceae bacterium | reverse complement strand
GGGCGGTGGTGAATTTGGCCCCCTGAACGGCGAAGCGCAGGTCGGCGAAGGCGGCCAGCACCAGGCCGACCCCGGCCGCGGCGCCGTTGATGGCGGCGATGACCGGCTTTCCCAGGCCGAAATGATAGGCGAAGCTGGCGTCGAAATTGGCGTCGACGCCAAACCCGGGCGTGGCGATGTCCTCGGTGACGCCGGAATCATAGCGCCCCTTTTCCGCGTGGCCCTCCAGCGCGCCCAGATCGGCGCCGGCGCAGAAGGCCTGACCCTCGGGGTCACCGGTGACGATGATCACCCGAACGGCCGGATCGCCATTGGCCTGCTCCAGCAGCCACCGATATTCGGTGTGCATCCGCCCGGTCCAGGCGTTGCGACGCTTCGGCCTGGCCAAAGTGATGGTGGCGAGACCGTCTTCGACGCCATAGCGGGTGGTTTTCAAGTCCAAGGCGCGCGTCCTCTAGCTAAAACAGCCCGTCGATATCCCCGTCCTCGGTCAAGCCGATATGGTCGGCCGCCGGGTGGCGGGGGAGGCCCGGCATGGTCAGGATATCGCCACAGATCGCCACCACGAAGCCGGCGCCGGCGGAGAGGCGAACCTCGCGGATATGCACCGCGTGCCCCTCGGGCGCGCCCAGCTTGGTCGGGTCGGTGGAAAAGCTGTACTGGGTCTTGGCCATGCAGACCGGCAGATGTCCGAACCCGGCCTTGCGCCAACGCGACAGTTGCGCGTGGACGGCCTTGTCGGCGGTGATGTTTTCCGCGTGATAGATTCGCTTGGCCACCGTCTCCATCTTGCGCCAGAGCGACATGTCATCGGGGTAGAGTGGCGCGAAATGGCTTTCCCCGGCATCGGCGATGGCCGCGACGCGGCGGGCCAGATCCTCGGCCCCCGCCGCCCCATCCGCCCAATGACGGCAGAGCGCGATCTCAACACCCAGGCTCGCGGCGAAAGCCGTTACCTCGGCGACCTCCGCCTCGGTGTCCTGGGAGAAATGATTTATGGCGATGATCGGCGGCACGCCGAACTGACGGATGTTCTCGACGTGACGGCCAAGGTTCTGGCAACCCCGGCGCAGGGCCTCGATGTTTTCTTCACCGAGATGGGATTTGGCGACGCCGCCGTTCATTTTCAGCGATCGGATGGTGGCCACGACCACGGCCGCGCGCGGCTTCAGGCCGGCCTTGCGGCATTTGATGTCGAAGAACTTCTCGGCCCCCAGGTCGGCGCCGAAACCGGCTTCGGTGACCACATAGTCTGCGAGCTTCAGGCCCGCGCGGGTGGCGATCACCGAATTGCAGCCGTGGGCGATGTTGGCGAACGGTCCGCCGTGGATCAAAGCCGGACTGCCGGCCAGGGTCTGGACCAGGTTGGGCGAAAGGGCGTCCTTGAGCAGAGCGGCCATGGCTCCGTCGGCCTTCAGATCGGCGCAGGTCACCGCCGCGCCGCTTTTGGCGTAGCCGACGATGATCCGGCCCAGGCGTTCCTGAAGGTCGCGCAAGTCATCGGCCAGGCACAGGATGGCCATCACCTCGGAGGCCACGGTGATATCGAACCCGGTCTCGGCTGGCGCGCCATTGCCGCCCAGGCTGGCGACGATCTGGCGCAGGGCGCGGTCGTTCATGTCCATCACCCGCCGCCAGACGATCCGGCGGGGATCGAGACCCAGCTCGTTGCCCCAGTAGAGGTGGTTGTCGACCATCGCCGCCAGCAGGTTGTGGGCGGTAGTGATGGCGTGGAAATCACCGGTGAAGTGCAGGTTGATCTCGTCCATCGGCGCCACCTGGGCCTGGCCGCCGCCGGTCGCCCCGCCCTTCTGGCCGAAACAAGGGCCCAGCGACGGCTCCCTCAGACAGATAACGGTGCGCTTTCCGATCCGGTTCAGGGCGTCGCCCAGGCCGATAGTGGTGGTGGTCTTGCCCTCGCCCGCCGGTGTCGGGCTCATGGCGGTGACCAGGATCAACTTGCCGTCCGGCCGGTCGGCCAGAGACTTCAGGAACGACGCCTCGATCTTGGCCTTGTAGCGGCCATAGGGGCTCAGCGCGTCCGGCGGGATGTCCAGCTTGGCGGCGATATCGGCGATCGGCGAGAGCCTGGCGGCGCGGGCGATCTCGATGTCGCTGAGCATACAAGGCTCCCCCTGGAATCGGCCCCGATCAGCGGCCCATCACGCCCCTCGCAGATGAGCGCGGGCGTGTCCAGATAACAATACCAGCAGGCCGCGGCGCCCTTGCCGAGGCTCGCGTCAATCCCGATGTTGGAGCGCGAATGGAGAGATCGACGATGCGCCTGACCGTTGTTTTAAGCGCCCTGGCGATTGGCCTGAGCGCAGCCTTGGCGACCGGCCCGGCCGCCGGCGAGACGCTGAATCTGATCTGCAAGGTTCACGAGACCCGGGCCGGCGGCGCGCATCGGGATATCCGGCGACGGCTGGATATCGATCTTTCGACCAAGACGGTGCGATTCTACGACGACCTGGGCCAGGGATGGCGGTTCAAAAGGGAATACCCGTTCCTGTCGGCGGACGCCGCCCGCATCCGGCTGGAGTCTGGCGACGGCAAGGATTCCTATGTCGACCGGCGGACCGGAGACTACTATTTCCACAACCAGAAGGGTGATCTGACCATTCGCGGGCCGTGCCGCAAAACTTCCGCCCAGCCCTCGACATTCTGAATTTCCGTGGCCGGCCCCGCCCGGCGAGACCGGCCACGTCGCCGGCTTTGGAACCTCAAGATGGCCGAGGGGTTGTATCCGTGCCCTGAGTTGGACGCGGGGATCATCCGGGCGTCGGTTTGACCTTGGTCGGTCCCGAACCCGGGCCAAGGCACATGGCCGACCAGATCGGCGGCGCCTGGGTCGCCTTCGCCCGCTCGGGCAAGCCGGACCACGCCGGGATTCCGCATTGGCCAGCGTTCAACCTCGCCGAACGCCCCGTGATGGTGTTCAACACCAAAAGCGCGGTCGTGAACGATCCCCTGCCCAAGGTGCGCCAGGCGCTAGAGTCCCTGCCTCAGGCCATGATGCTGCGCGGTTAGCAACCGTCTACTTGAGGGGTTTGAGGATCTAATCGAGACTCGAAAGTGGCCCCGCGAGGTGCTCCAGACGAGGGTAGCGAAGGCCATCGTGGTAGTCGATGCGCACGGTCCGGAATGTGTCCTTGTCCTTGACCAGCAGTTCGATCGGGGTGGTTCCGCCCTTGCCCAGGCGGATCGCCTGTTTCAGGTCGTCGGCGGCGTAGGTCTCGCCATTGACCGCCACGATCTGGGTTCCCTCGGTGAGGCCGGCCTTGAAGGCCAGGCGGGCCGCGCCGGCTTGCAGCCTCGGCTACAAGGCCATGCAGGCGCGGATCGGCGCCATCGCCCAACTCTACGACCCGATCTCCAGGTCGTCCTCGAGCCACGCCATCGCGGTGGACGGCTACCTCAAGGAAATCGCCCGGACGGTGTCCGGTAGCCTGCTCGGCGAGGCACGGCTGACGGCGCGCGGTCTTGGCGATCGGATGGAGTTGACGGTGGCCAACGACGGCGTCGGCATCAGATCTCCGACCATCGACGAGGAGCCCCAGGCGCGCGGCTCCGAGTACATCGGCATATTCGTGCGCCAGCTTGGCGGCGAGTTGACGACCTCCAGCGTCGAGGAAGCCGGGACGACCGTGACGATACGTCTGCCGATGGAAGCGGCCTGACCATTGTAGCTTGACCGCGGGCGCTATGGACGGCGGCCGCGACGCGGGCCAGCTTGTGGCCATGACGAAAACCCCGGCCTCCGCCACCCCATCGCCAAACCGAAGCGCCGGCGATGTCCTGAAGACCCTGACTCGCCCGAAGGTGGGGTTGATGCTGCTGCTGGGCTTCTCCTCGGGCCTGCCGTTCATGCTGATCGGCAATACCCTGGCCTTTTGGCTGGCCGAGGACGGCATCAAGCTGGCGGTGATCGGTTTCCTATCCTGGATCGGCCTGACTTATTCGGTGAAATTCCTGTGGGGCGCGGTGGTCGATCGGCTTCCGGCGCCGCTGCTGGGTTTTCTCGGCCGCCGTCGGGGATGGATGGTGATCACCCAGATCGCGGTCGGCGCCGGGCTGGTCGGCATGTCCCTGACCGATCCGCGAACGCAGTTGGGCGCGCTGATCGGCTTTGGTCTGCTGACCGGCGTGGGCGCCGCGGCGCAGGACACCGTGATCGACGCCTGGCGCATCGAGTCCGCCGCCGACACCGAGGAACTGGGCCTGCTGACGGCCGCCTACAGCCTTGGCTATCGCGCCGCCCTGATCGCTACCGAGGCGGTCATCCTGCTGGTGGCCCAGGCCTTCGGCTGGCCGCTGGCCTATGGCGTTTATGGCGCCCTGATGATCATCGGCATCATCGCCGCCCTGCTGGTCCGCGAGCCGGCCCGCGCCGACGCCGTCATGGAAGCCAAGGGCCGGGCGGCCATGAGCCGCCCCCTGTCAGCTTTCGGCGATGCGATCGTTGGTCCGTTCATCGCCTTCTTCCGCACCCACGGCTGGCTGATGGCCGGATTGATGCTTGGGATGATCACTTTCTATCACCTGTGCGACTATATGCGCGGGCCGATGAGCAACCCCTATTATGCCGCCCTGGGAATTTCCAAGCCCACCATCGCCTGGGTCCGCGCCAGCATTGGTCTGGGCGGTACGCTGATCGGGATCGCTCTCGCGGGGGTGTGTTTGGCCCGCCTGGGAACGCTGACCACCCTGGTGATGGGCGCGGTAATGCAGCCGATCGGCGTGGCCGCCTTCGCCATCCTGGGCTGGCATGGCGGCGACTTTCCGGTGGCGGCGATCGGCCCCCTGACCCTGACCGCCTTCGAGGCGATCATGGCCTTCGACGCCCTGGCCATTGGGTTTTCCGGCGTCGCCCTGGTGTCGTTCATGTCGAGCCTGACCAGCCTGGGCTACACCGCGACCCAGTACGCGCTGCTGACCTCGGCCCTTACGTGGACCGGGAAGACCCTCAAGGGGTTTTCCGGAGAGATCGTGCAGACCCTGCAACAGGGCCGGGCCGGGCTGGACGGCTTTGCCCTGTTCTATCTGCTCTCGGGCGCCGTCGGCCTGCCCGCGATCCTGCTCTGCCTGATCCTGGCCGCGCGCAAACCGCATACTGCAACCACTGCGACCTAGTTTTTCATACACACTACCGGCACGATTCGCAGGTCGCGCCGCAGATCGTTGGAAATCCGACCATAGCTGCCGCTACTCATCGGCGCGGCCTGCGCACCGCTCGCGGTTCCGATATGGGCCCGGGCCACGGCGGCGCGCAGGGAATTGGGCGTGGTGGTGTAGACCTGGGCATGGCGCCGCGACTGGGCGATGGTGACCCCGATCACGCGCCCCTGGGCGTCCAGCGCGGGCGCGCCCGACAAGCCCGCGAGGCTCTTGGGCAAGGGATCTTCTTCGTCGCTCTCGGCCCAGGCCAGGACCTGCTCCCGCCGCACCCGCCGGCCGCGCAGGACCAGCGTCTCTCGCTGAATCAGCCGCGAGGAGACCTGGCCAGGACGCCCGCCGGGAAAGCCGGCGTGGAACGCGGCCATGCCTCGCTTGAGACTTGCGATGGGAGCCATGGGCAGAGCCGGCGCGCCGCCCTGGGTGATCAGCACCGCGGTTTCGGCCCGAGGGTCGATCCGCACCTCGGCCGCCACCCCCTGGCCCGCTCCGACGACGATGGCGACGCGCGCGCAACCCTCCACCACATGCCTGGCTGTCAGCCACATGCCGCCTGATGAGATCGAGAACGCCGTACCGGCGCCAGGGCCAGAGGCGACCGGCGCGTCGACGGTAATGGTTGGGTTGAATGGCGTGGCCACGTCATTCGGCGGCCCGGGCTCGGCGTGAGCCGGGGGCGGGGGGGTCAGTTGCGCGCCGCCTAGATAGACCTGTCCAACGACCGCCGCGCCGAGCAGTATCGCGACCACGCCCATGTAGATCATCCAGTCGGGCGGGCGCAGGGTCACGGTTTAGACCAGGGGTTCCCGCCGCTGGCGCCCGAAGTCCGGCTCGGCGGTTTCCTGGCCGGCGTCGATCACGCCGCGGCGAATCTCCCGGGTTCGGGTGAACAGTTCCTGCAGCTTGTCGCCCTCGCCCCATCGGATCGCCCGCGATAGCGCCTGGAGGTCCTCGGTGAAACGCCCCAGGATTTCCAGCACGGCGTCCTTGTTGGCCAGGAATACGTCGCGCCACATGATCGGGTCAGACGCGGCGATACGGGTGAAGTCGCGAAACCCGCCGGCGGAATATTTGATCACCTCGCCACGCGTGACCTCTTCCAGATCGGCGGCCGTGCCGACAATGTTGTAGGCGATCAGGTGCGGCAGGTGGGAGGTGACGGCGAGAACCAGGTCGTGATGACGCTCGTCCATGACATCGACATGCGCGCCCAGGGCTTCCCAGAACGTCGTAAGCCGCGCCAAAGCCTCGGCGTAGGCCGGATCGTCGGTTATCCTGGGGGTCAGAATGGTCCAGCGATCCCGAAACAGGGTGGCGAAACCCGCGTCCGGTCCCGAGGTTTCCGCCCCGGCGATCGGGTGGCCGGGGATCACAAATACGCCGGCCGGAACCACCTTGCCCAGGGCCTCGGCGACCGCGGCCTTCACCGAGCCGACGTCGGTGACGGTGGCGCCCGGCTTGAGCACATCGGCGACTTGCGCCGCGGCGGGACCGATCGACAGGGGGGGCGTGGCGAAGATCACCAGGTCGGCGCCGCGAACGGCGTCGCGGGGATCGTCCGCCACGTCATCGGCGAAGCCGAGTTCTCTGATCCGCCCCCGCGCGGCTGGGCTGGCGTCATAGACCGCGATCCGGCCCACCACGCCCACGGCGCGCGCGGCGAGGATCACCGACGAGCCGATCAGGCCGCAGCCGATCACCGCGAGTTTCGCATAGAGACGTTCGCTCATCGGATCGAAGCGGCTCGCTGACTCCGGACGCCGTTCATGAAGTCGGCGAGGGCCTCGATCATGGCGCGGTTGTGGGTCTCCAGGCCGATAGTCAGGCGCAGGTGGTCAGGCAATCCGTAGCCGCCGACGCCCCGCACCAACAGGCCCCTTCCGGCCAGAAAGGCCTCGGCCTCGGCGGCGACGCGGCCGCCAGAGCGCGGAAAGCCGACCAGAACGAAATTCGCCGACGACGGAACGACGTCGAGGCCCAGGCCGCCGAGTTGCTGGGTCAGCCAGGGCCGCCATTGCTCCACATGCGCCAGAGACCGGGCCTGGAATTCCTCGTCCGCCAGGGCGGCGACCGCCGCGCGCTGGGCGGCATGCGAGGTGTTGAAGGGCAGTCGAATGCGATCGACCGCCTCGGCCACCGCCGCCGGCGCATAGGCCCAGCCGACCCGCAGCGCCGCCAGCCCGTGCAGTTTGGAAAAGGTGTGGGTGACGACGATGTTGTCGGCCTGGCGCGCCAGATCGATTCCATCGCTAAAGGTGGGGTCGGTGTTGAATTCAGCGTAGGCGCCGTCGAGCACCAGGATCACATGGCCGGGCAGGCCGACGTGCAGGCGCTCGACTTCGCTCAAGGGTAGGAACGTGCCGGTCGGATTGGCCGGATTGGCGATGAACACCAGGCGGGTGCGCTCATCGACCTGTTCCAGGATCGCATCGACATCGATCCGGTAATTGGTTTCGGCGGCGAATTTCACCTCCGCCTGGTTGGCGCGCGCGCCGATGGCGTAGGCGCCAAAACCGAATTCCCCCTGGACGATGTTGTCGCCGGCCTGAAGATAGGTCTGGTTGATCTGGGCGAAGATCTCGTCGGTGCCACAGCCCAGGATCAGGCGCTCGGGCTCCAGACGATAGCGCTCGGCGACGGCCGCCCGCAGGCCGCCACCCTGGCCGTCCGGATACTGCCCCAGCGTCTCGGCTGCCGCCATGAAGGCCTCGCGGGCGGCGGGGCTGCAACCCAGGATATTCTCATTGGCCGACAGCTTCACCGGATGGGCGACACCCTCGGCGCTGGACTTGCCTGGCTTGTAGGGCGTGATGTCGAGGATCCCCGGACGGGGCGCGGGCAGAGTATGGGCGGCGGTCATGGGCGGGTATGGCGATGAACGAAACACCCTGTCAATAAACCCTCGGGGCAGGCGCGACCGCGACCGGGCCGATCGTCGTCTGGCCGGCCTGGAAATTGACGGAAACGGCGGCCACGCCACCCCGGTCATGAGCGTCCAGAACCGCTTGGGTTGATGTCGCCACCTCGGGCGACAGGCCGGAGTGCGCACCCCAGGCCGCCAACAGACGCCGCCCCTGTTTCACTCGAAAATCCAGGACGCCCTTGAGACGCCCATCCCCGCCGATCGCGAGGGCGCCGGACCCAGACTCGGCGGTGATCGGCCCGGCCAGAACGCTGAGCTGGCGGATGTTCAGGCCGCCGCCGGCCTCGCCCCAGCCTCTCAGGGCGCCCGCGAAACCCTGTCCGCTCGGGGCGCCGGCATGGGAAAAGATTGCGTCGGCGATCAATGTGACCGGTGCGTCGGCGGCGATGTCGTTCAGCAGGCCGGGGCCAGCGCTCCTAGCCTTGTCGATCTCGACATAGAACGCGCCCTGGTCCATCGGGCCGGCCTTGGCGTGCAAATGCAACGCTTCGGCGCTGGCGATCGCCACCGGCGAGGCGCCGGGCGCCGCGGCGAAAATCAGACCTATTCCCTCGATGGAGAGACGGGGTGGGTGGGCTCCCATATCGGAGAGGCTGCCCCGCAGGACCTTCGCGCCGATCGTCACCGGTCCTCCGACCCGTCGATTGAGGGTCACGCCGCCCGGCGCCACGATCACCCAGTGATCGGGCGCGAACACGAAGGCCTCGGCCTTCAACCTAGGGGCCGACAGGCCCCAGCCGGAAATCTCCCGAAGCCGGGGGGCGGCGATGTCGAGGTCGAGGCGAAAAGGGAACCCTGAAAGGGAACGAGCGTCCCAATCGACTCTGTAGCCGGACTCGCCCAATACGCGGGCGCCCAGGTCCATGCGCCGGAAGACTTCGCCGCGCATCCAGAACCAGCCGGCCGTCCATGCGACCACGGCTATGGCCAGCACGACGAACGGCGCATAGAGCCAAAAGCGTCTTGGGGCGGCGGAAACCTTAAGAGGATCGGGATTTTTGAGCGAGGTCATGACGGGCGAGGCGCATTGGGTGTTTGGCTACGGCTCGCTGATGTGGCGGCCGGGCTTCGACTATGTGGAGCGAGCCGGCGCCCTTCTACACGGTCGGCGGCGGGCGTTCTGCATCTATTCGGTCCACCATCGCGGCACGCCGGAGCGGCCCGGTCTGGTTCTCGGCCTGGCGGCGGGCGGCGCGGTGCGCGGCGCCGCCTATCGTGTGGACGGGCGCGACTGGCCCCAGGTTCACGCCTATCTGCTGGAACGCGAGCAGCCCACCGAAACCTATATCGAGGCGCGAAGGACGGTTAGGCTTCAGGACGGGCGGCGGGTCGAGGCAGTGACCTTTCTTTCCGATATCGGCCACCCGCAATGGGCCGGGGTTCTGGAACTGGAAGACCAGGCCCGTTTGATTGCCGGCGCCCGGGGGCTTTCGGGGCGCAATATCGACTACCTGAGCGATCTGGTCGCGCACTTACGGGCCGAGGGCGTGCGCGACAGCGCCATGGAGCGGCTGCTGGCGCGGGTCTCCCATCTCGAGAATGGATAGGTCCTACTCCGATAGCAGGCGGGCTGATGCAGTCTCTATTCGCGTCTCAAGCTCGCGCATGAACACCGCCCGCCGCAACCCCGCCGGAATGGGTTCGAGAAACTCATAGACGATCACGCCCGGCCGGCGGAGGAAACCGTGAGCGGGCCAGTGGGCGCCGGAGTTGGTCGCCAGTGGCGTGCAGGCAAGGCCCAGATCGCGATAGAGCCCGGCCACGCCCGGCTGATAGTCGGCCTTGGTCCCGGGCGGCATGCGGGTGCCCTCGGGAAAAATCACCACCTGGCGGGGCTCTTGCAGGCGGGCGCGGGAGTCGGAGATCAGCTTGCGCAGGGCGCTGGCCCCGCCTTTACGATCCAGTTCGATCATCCCCGCCCTGACGCAGAACCAGCCGTAAAACGGAATTCTCAGCAGTTCGCGTTTCATCACATAGGCGGCGTCGGGAAAGATCGTCAGGGGCGCCATGGTGTCGAACATGCACTGGTGCTTGGCGGCGACCAGCGCGCGACCCCGTGGAAGATGCTCCAGCCCGCGGAACTCCACCCGGATGCCGCAGAAGGTCCGCAGCAGGGCGATCACCACCACGCCCCACACCGCCATCGCGCGGATCATCCAGCGCCGGGGTCCCAGCATCATCGGCGTCATCACCAGGCCGCACAGCACCGACCACAGATAGAATATCACCACGAACACCAGGGAGCGCACCATCATCATGGTCAAAAGGTCCCGGTTCCCGCCGCCTGGGCGGGGGTGGTCTTGTCATCCACGGCGATAATGAATTCACGCCCGAGCGCCACCAGATACTTGGTATATTCCCACATCATCCGCCGCGCGCCGGGGGTAGTATCCTGCCAATGCTCCGCGTCGAGGTCCGTCGTGACCAGCGGATAGGTGGCGATGGCGACCCCGGGCAGGCGAGCGCGCAGTTCCAGGGCGGCTCGGGGCATGTGATAGTCGGCGGTGACCAGGATCAGACTGCGATAGCCTCTGGCGCGCACCCAGACGGCCGTTTCACGCGCGTTGCCGATGGTGTCGCGGGCCGTAAAATCCAGATCCACACAGCAATCGAACAGCGGCTTGGCCGCGCGGGTGACGCCCCACATCTGCGCCCGCGTGACGCCGCGGTTGACCCCAGAGACCAGCAGCCGTCGCCCCTTGCCGGCTTCCAGAAGATCAGTGGCCGCGCGCAGGCGCAGGTCGGACCCGCCGGTCAGGGCCACGATCCCATCGGCTGGGTCCGGCGTACCGGCCGGGGTGGTCCGCGCGATCCGGTCGGCAAAGGCCAGCAGACCCGCGGTCCAGATCAGCAGGGCCACCAGCCCCGCTGCCAGACTTTTCAAGACATCCGCCTGAGGGCGACGATCGCGGCGATTCGGGCGGCCAGGGCTCCGATGGGAACCGCCACCAGCAGCCAAGCCAAGCCGGCGGCGAGATCCAAGGGGGCAATCGCCGGCAACGGCACGCCGAGCCCCGCGAGCGCGATGGCCGCGTCGGGCGACCATATCAGCAACGCGCCGACACCCGCCGCCGCGAAGACCCCGAGCCCGGCTCCGACCGCCGCCGTCAGGGTAAGGCCGCGACGAAACGGCCCGGTGAGGACCGGCTCGGCGGCCCCCAGGTGCGTCAACAATACCAACCGCTCGGCATGTCGGCCGAAGGAGCGCCTGACACCCCCGGCGACCAGGTTCCAGACCCCCCAAAGCAGGACGACCAGCAGCATGGCGGCGCCCCCGGCCACGACCAGAGCCGCGCGCTCCAGCGGCCCGGACCAGATCCCGTGATCGTCCACGGCCACTCGTGGACCCTGATCGTTGAGAAACTTTGTCAGCCCGCGCGCGGTGAGCGATGAGCCTGGTTTGAGCATGACGCTGAGCAGCCGCGGCTTGAGCGGGGAGAGATCAGGATCATCCGCCGTTGACCCCCCAGCCAATGAGTCGCCGATGATCCAGGCCGCCAGAGCGTCTTCCGGCGCGGGATCCAGCACCCGCACCCGGGAAACGCCGGGCGTCCGGCCGAGGATTTCCGCGACCCGGGCGGCGGCGGCGTCGGCGCTCTCGATACCGCCTCCCGTCGCGACCACGGTGACCGAGCCGGCCAGGCGAGCCGGCCAGGCCCGCAGAGTCCGGGCCGCACCGGCGACGCCGATCAGGTCAAGCGCGGCGATCAATGACAGGACCAGGATCGCCAATGTCACGCCGGGCGAGAGGCCGCCGACGCCCGGCAGCAGGGCGGGACCGGATCGTGCGATCTTGCCGCCGCTCATGGTCTGCCACCCACCGCTGTTCTCTCGCGGCTGACGTGGGTGACTTCCGCTCCGGCGTTGGCGGCCAGCGCCCCGTCGCGAGTGGCGAGCAGAATGGCTGTCCCCGCCTGATTGAGATCGGCCAGAAGCGCCAGAATGGCCTGGCTAGTTTTGCCTGCCGGCTCGTCGGCGATCACCAGGTCCGGTCGATTGATCACAGCTCTCGCCAGGGCCAGCCGCCGCCGGCCATCGTCGTCCAGCGCGCCGGCCATCGCCTGGCGACGCTGGCCCAGCCCGACCCAGGACAGCACCTCGGCGATCTCCGTGGCCAGGCCCTGGCCAACGCGCCCGGCCGCCCGGACAGCCAGGGCGACATTGTCGTCGGCGGACAGATCATCGACCAGCCTCAGGTCCTGAAAGATCATCCCTATCCGCCGCCGAAGGGTGTGGCGGGCCGGACGGGGCACGCGGGCGACGTTCTGGCCGAACAGTTCCAGACCACCCCGCGCCGGCGTCCTGGCCAGGCCGATCATTTCCAGGATCGCCGTCTTGCCGGATCCCGTTTCTCCGGTCAGCACATGCGCTCCACCCGCGACCACGTCGAATGAGATCGCCACGCCCTCGGAATCGCCAGCGGATTGGCGAACGGCGACGCTCTGGAGGCGCAGCAACGCCGGAGCGCGCGGCGATGGGGGTTCGCTGGAGATCAAGGCGGCGATGGGCCTTCTGGACACGGCGAGGAAAATCGGCGACCCCAGGATGACGCAGCCAAGGGTTCCCTGAGTCTCACCATGATACTGACCTGTCCGAGGTGCGCCACCCGATATTTAGTCGACGAAGGCCTGATCTGGACCAAGGGTCGGACCGTACAGTGCGACTGCTGTGGTCAGAGATGGCGCGCCGTCGGCACGGGCGTCGCCCCCGAGCCTGCGCCGGAGGATCAAGATCCCGAGGTCACGGCCCCCGTAGTCGAGTCCGAGCCGCCTAATTTCACGCCCCTCGTCCCCGAAAACACCCCTCCAGCGATCCAGGCCAAGGCCCCAGAACCCGAGCCGGAGTCGCTGTTCATTCCCATCCGACGGGAAACCCGGGCCCCAAAGGCCAAGGCCATGGTCGGGCCGACGCGGCTTGTCGTGATCTGGGTGATCGTTCTGATCATCGTGGTCGCCCTCGCGGTCGGCGTGGCCAAGCGGGATGATCTTGTCAGGGCCTTTCCGGGGTTGGCCGGCATCTACCAGGCGGTCGGCTTGCCGGCCGGCGCCGCGGCGCCGATCGGTCCTCGCCGATGAACGGTTCGCTTGAGATGGAAGTTCTGGTGCCCCAGGACGAGATCGCGGCGCGGGTGGACGCGTTGGCTGAGCGGATCGCCCCGACCCTGGGCAATGACGCGATCGCCATATGCCTGCTCACGGGCGGCCTGTGGTTCGCCGCCGACCTGACCCGCGCGCTGGCCAGGCTCGGCAGGCCAGTGGCCTTCGACGCCCTCTGGCTGGCCTCCTACGGCGACGCCACCGTCAGCGGCGGGCGATGCGAGGTCCGGGCCGGCCTGCAGCGTCCGATCGCCGGACATCACGCGCTGATCGTCGACGATGTGTTCGACACCGGTCTTTCACTGGCCGAAGCCGTCAACCACGTCCGGGCCGCGGGCGCGGCCTCGGTAAGCACCGCGGTGTTCGCCCGCAAGCCCTGGCCCAAGCCCCGTCCAGTTACGCCCGACCACGTTGCCTGGGAGGCGCCGGCCCGGTTCCTGATCGGCTACGGCATGGATCTGGCCGGCGCCTATCGCGGCTTGCCCTACGTCGCCGCCGTGAACGAAGACGACAGCCAAGGCGCCGCCGGCTCCCTGGACAACATCGCCTGATAGCTTGGCCTGGGGCGGACCACCGCCCAGTCATCACCCTTGACCAGCACCTCGGGAATCAGCGGCCGGGTGTTGTATTCGCTGGACATCACCGCCCCGTAGGCGCCAGCGCTCATGAAGGCGACCAGATCGCCGCTTTCCAGCGGTGGCAACAGGCGATCGCGAGTGAAGGTGTCGCCGGTCTCGCAAACCGGTCCGACGACGTCATAGGGCTCCAGAGGGCCCGAGCGCGGCGCGACAGGGCGGATGTCGTGATAGGCGTCGTACATGGCCGGGCGGATCAGATCGTTCATCGCCGCGTCGAGCACCAGGAAGCGGCGTCCCTCCGGCCGCTGGTGGACATGGATCACCCGGGCGACCAGCACCCCGGCGTTGGCCGCGATCACCCGTCCCGGCTCGAAGGCCAGTTCGACATTCAGGCCGCCCACCGCCGCGTCGGCCATGGCGGCGAAATCCGCCGGTGTCGGCGGGTCCGGTTGATTGAAATAAGGCACGCCCAGGCCGCCGCCGAGGTCGAGCCTCTCTATCGACAGGCCTTTCCCGCGCAACCGCTCCACCAGGCCGCGCATCAGGCCGAACGCCCGCGACAGAGGCGCCATGTCGGTGATCTGACTGCCGATATGACAGCCCACGCCCAGGGCCTTGATGTGCCGGTCGCCGGCCGCCAGCGCATATAGCCGCTCGGCTTCGGCCAGGGAGACGCCAAACTTGCTCTCGCGGGTTCCGGTCGAGATCTTGGCGTGGCCTCCCGCGCCGACGTCGGGATTGACCCGGATCACCACACCGGGACGGGCGCCATGCTCCCCCGCCAGGGTCGATAGCAGCGCCAGTTCCGGTTCGGATTCGACATTTATCTGATCGACCCCGACCTTCAGGGCAAAAGCCAGTTCGGCAGCGGTCTTGCCGACCCCGGAATAGACGATCCGCGCGGCCGGAATGCCGGCCGCCAGCGCGCGGCGAATTTCGCCCTCCGAAACCGTGTCCGCGCCGGCCCCCAGCCGGCCGAGTGTCGCGAGGACCGAGAGATTTGAATTGGCCTTGACCGCGTAGGCGATCAGCGGCCCGCCCAGCCTGGGAAAGTGGTCAAGCGCCTCGCGAAACACCCGGTAGTGGCGTTCGAGCGTCGCCGAGGAATAGACATAGAATGGCGTTCCCACGGCCTCCGCCAGGGCGGTCAGCGAAACCCCCTCGCACCAGAGCGCGTCGTCCTTATAGTCGAAATGGTTCATTGCGGATGGTTGTAGGGGTCGGGCAGGACACCGGCAGGAGGCGCGGCGTTGGGCAGCGCGCGGGCGCCCGGTGCCGGCTGGCTGCGCAGGGTCGCGATGCCGGAGCCGCCCTCGTTGGGACCGGGGGTGTCGGGGGCAAGGGGTTCGGGCTGATCGTCGTCCTTGGAGGCCTTCGCCGCGGCGGCGGCGGCGGCCTTCTTGGCTTGGTAGTCGGCCTTGGCTTTGGCGCCATAGAGGGGCGCCGGCTGTTCGAGCGGGCCGACGCGCCCGCAGGCGCAGAGCATCAGCAAGGCGGCGGCCAGGGTCAAGCGCGAGCTGGGGGTCATGCGAGGATTTCCTTCCAACGGGTGATCTGGGCGCGCACCTGAACGGGCGCCGTGCCGCCATGGCTGGTTCGGCTGGCGACGGACGCCGCCGGGGTCAGGACCTCATAAACATCCGCTGAGACGCGAGGTTCCAGAGCCTGGAGATCCGCCAGCGGCAGATCAGCCAGATCGACGCCTAGGGTCTCGGCGCGCGCCACGGCCCGTCCCGTCACGTGATGAGCCTCGCGGAACGGCAGTCCCAGGCGCCGCACCAGCCAGTCGGCCAGATCGGTGGCGGTGGAGAAACCCGCCCCGGCGGCGGCGGCCATCGCGGCGCGATTGGGCGTCAGGTCGTTGATCATGCCGGTCATCGCCGCCAGCGACAGCTCCAGGGCGTCGAAGGCCTCGAAGGTCGGGGGCTTGTCCTCCTGCATGTCCTTGCCATAGGCGAGCGGCAAACCCTTCATCACCACCGTCAGGTTGACCAGCGAGCCCAGGATGCGGCCGACCTTGGCGCGGATCAGCTCGGCGGCGTCGGGATTGCGCTTCTGGGGCATGATCGACGAACCGGTGGTGAAGGCGTCGCTCAGGGTGATGAACCCGAAGCCCGGCGTCATCCAGATCACGATCTCCTCGGCCAGCCGCGACAGATGGGTGGCGCAGATCGCCGCCGCCGACAGGGCTTCCAGAGCGAAGTCGCGGGACGAGACGCTGTCCAGGGAATTGGCGGTCGGCCGATCGAAGCCCAGCGCCCGGGCGGTCGCCTGGCGGTCGATGGGAAACGACGTTCCGGCCAGCGCCGCCGCGCCCAGCGGGCATTCGTTCATCCGCGCCCGCGCGTCTTCGAAGCGCCCGGCGTCGCGACCAAACATCTCTACATAAGCCATCAGGTGATGACCGAAGGTGACTGGCTGGGCAGGCTGCAAATGGGTGAAGCCAGGCATCAGGGCGTCGGCGGTTTCCTCTGCGCGCTTGGTCAACGCCCGTTGGAGATCCCGCAATCCGGCCGCGGACCGATCGCACGCCTCCCGAACCCAGAGCCGAAAGTCGAGCGCCACCTGGTCGTTGCGCGACCTGGCTGTATGCAACCGGCCGGCGGCAGGTCCGATCAGTTCGGTGAGCCGGGCCTCCACATTCATGTGGATGTCTTCAAGTTCCTCCCGAAACGGGAAGGTTCCGGCGGCCATCTCGGCCTCGATCAGGGTCAGGCCCCGCTGGATGGCCTGTTCGTCGCCCCGACCGATGACGCCGGTGTCCGCCAGCATGGCGGCGTGCGCCCGGGAACCAGCGAGGTCCTCGCCCGCCAGTCGCCGATCGATATCGATCGAGGCGTTGATACGGCGCATCAGATCGGCGGGCTTGGCGGAAAAGCGGCCGCCCCATAGAGAGTGGCCTGCCTTCCCGGAGTCATCGGTCATATGTCGGAAATCCTTGAGCCCAAGCGCCTTAACCGTCTGGTGGCGCGCCCCATCGCGGCGGCGGGGATGATCGCGCTTCTATACGCGCTCGGCGGCTGTTCCAACACGCCGGGGGACCTGAAGTCCCTGGCCAAAGGCGACATGGCCAAGCTGGTGATGACCGACAAGCCCGCTCCGGCGCCCGATACGGTGTTCAAGGACGCCGGCGGACAGCCGCACACCCTGGCCGAGTTCAAGGGCAAGGTCGCCATCGTCAACGTCTGGGCCAACTGGTGCGCGCC